>NZ_MLHS01000001.1 GCF_001999335.1 Rodentibacter sp. Ppn85
CTACGTCAGCCCCTAAAAATATTAAACAGACCACCAGCTATCTTTACACCGAAAATCAATATTTTCGTTTTCCACCGCTAGTGCGGGAATTTATCGCCCACTGGGAAAAACTGAAAAGCGGCGGACGGGCTGAAGGACCGATACACTGGTTTACCGTAACGAATTCTTCCGATGACGGTATCGGCAAGGGCACTTACACCACCAATGAAATGTTTAAATTATTGGGCAAACAAGATGTGATGCCGGGGGTGGCGAGAGCGATTAAACGTCAAGAATTGGAACTGGAATTAGGTAATCGCAAAGTCATTCGGCCGGTTTTGTATAATAGGGTAAGACAAATGCCTACTCCTGAGGGAAAAGCTGCGGCACAGGCGGAATATCAAGCCAACGAACAAGCAATTCAACGTCTTGAAAAAGAGCTTGCCGATATCAAAGCTAAACAGCGAGAGGCGGAGAAAAAACAAGGGCAACAGAACGCCAAAAACCAAAACAACCCAAACAGCCAAGCGGCAAATCCCATTGAAAATCAGGAATTAAGCCAAGAAGAGAGTAATCTCACCAAGGAATTAGGCTATGAAATCAGCGATACGCCGGGCATTAAAGCGCATATTTGCACCTTAATGCCAAAAGATGAACAGGGCAACTACGTACATAGTTACAAAGACAGCAAAGGCAACGAGATACCGGCGGAAGTCTATGTACATTCCAAGGTCACTATTATGGACGATGTGTTTACTGTCATCAGCTCAGCCAATCTGAACACGCGGAGTATGCAGGTGGATACGGAGCTAGGGATTATTATGGAATGCGGCGAAGTGGCGGAAGGGTTACGCAAACGCTTATGGGATTTACACACCAATAAAAACGGCGCAGCCAATCCGGATAATCTGCATGATTATGCGGTGGCGGTGGATATTTTTGATGTTTGGCAACAGTTAATTAAGGCAAATAAAGATGCCCAAAAAGACGGGACGTATCCTGAATGTGCATTGCGGGAATTTTATCGTGCGGATCCAACAATGAGCAAGAGTGACTAATGATGAGAGTCTTAACCTATATAATTCTAGCCCTTGTGGCATTAGTCGGGATTGGTATTGGCATAGTCGATCATTTTATATCCGACACCCATCTCACATTTGGCGGAGCGCCGGGGAATCCGCGTTCAAAAGGTATTACACAAGAAGAGAAACAAAAAATGAATCAGAATACAATGGAACAATTACAGGCAAGTCTAGCGTTCGTTTGCAAACACGAAGAAAAACCCGAGCTCTCGGCGGAAACCCAACAACTGTATAACTATGCGTTGTACCACGACCTGCACAATATGTGGACAGGCAAACGGGGCGATACGGTATGGAACGGCTTGGCGAGATATTACCGCATAGCTGCGATGAACGGCGATTATAAAGCCAATATTCGTTTGCAATATCTACTCAAAAGCGGACGTATCAGTTCCGATATGCCGCAAACGGAGGTGCATAATCTCAATGAAGAGTTAGCAAAACAACTACCTGCCACCGCTTATTACAATCTGTACGGTTATTTAGATGTAGGATATGGGGTACGTACCGAAAAAGACGGTCAATATGCTTACTTAAGAAAGGCGGCGGATTTAGGCAGTCGGGAAGCACTGTATGTTGTGGCGAATATGTTAGGCGATATTAATGATGAAGAAACCTTGCAAATGCGTTTGAAATTGATAGAACAGTTACTTTCTTGTGCCTCTGAACAAGGGTTAGGGAAAGCTTCGGATTCCTTAGGGATAGGATTTCAGTTGGATAAAGAATATCAAAAAGCTTTAGATGTGTTTCATCAAGGTGTAAAGAATGGTAGTGAACTTTCTGCTAATGTTTTAGCAAGAGTATTTAATAATAGTAAAGAAGAAAAATACTTAGATAATTTAAGTCTTAAAGAGGATAGTGAACGATCTCGTCGCTATAAAATTATCGGCGATTATCTTTATGATAAAGACTACCTCCAACCCAAAGTTCCCGATCTTGACGATATTGTGCCGTTACCGCCAGCTCCCTTGCCGGAATGGGACGGCAAAATTGCCTTTCAGCGTTGGTATGAAGGCGATGCCCCGCCAAAACCGAGTGAGGCACTAATGATGAAACTGGCAAATCAGGCTGGGGTTCGAGTGGATAACGGATTAGATTTAGAAACGGGCTTGCCGAAGAAACCGAAAAAATAATGGAAAAGTTAACCGCACTTTTAGGCTGAATGGTTTAAAAGTGCGGTTGTTTTTTAGTGCGTTTTATAAGGATATTGTCTATTTTTGCCTTGTGATTTTTCGGAGTGATAAATGATAGCACGTATTTTTAAATGGTTAGTGATTGGTGTAATCGCCCTTATTGTTGTCGCGATTTGGGCAGGCACTCGTTTCTTTAACGGGATTGATTTGGGTGGTGCGGGGCATTCACCTTCAAGCAATTTTATTGAAGATTATATAAATAAATATCAAGCGAGAAAAACCAAGATGGAAAAAATGGAACAATTACAGGCAAGTTTGGAATTTGTTTGCAAACACGAAGAAAAACCCGAACTCTCGGTAGAAACTCAACAACTGTATAACTCTATGCGTTGTATCACGACCTGCACAATATGTGGACGGGCAAACGGGGCGATGCGGTATGGAACGGCTTGGCACGTTATTATCGTATTGCAGCACTAAACGGCGATTATAAAGCCAACGTGCGGTTGCAATATCTGTTACAAAGTGGACGGATTAGCAGCGATATGCCGCAAACGGAAGTGCATAATCTCAATGAAGAGTTGGCAAAACAGTTACCCGCTACCGCTTATTACAATTTGTATGGCTATTTAGATATAGGATATGGTGTACGCACTGAAAAAGACGGTCAATATGCTTACTTAAGAAAGGCGGCGGATTTAGGCAGTCGTGAGGCGCAGTATGTTGTGGCGGATATACTAGGTAAAATTAACGATGACGATACATTAGAAATGCGTATAAAACTGATTAATCAACTCCGAGCTTGTGCTTCGGAACAAGGATTAGGCGATGCTTCCGATATGTTGGGTATTCGACTACAAAGAAAGAATATCAACAGGCATTGGAAGTATTTCATCAAGGGACAAAGAATGGTAGCGATTCTTCAGCTCGTCGCTTAAGTAAGGCTTTTTAAGGTCAATATAAAAAAGATGATATGTATTTTTTAAATTTATCAGAGGATTCGGAGCGTGCTAGACGTTATGACATGATTTGGAAATATTTAGCCTATAAAGACTACCTCCAACCCAAAGTTCCTGATCTCGACGATATTGTGCCGTTACCTCCAGCCCCTTGCCCGAGTGGGACGGCAAAATTGCCTTTCAGCGTTGGTATGAAGGCGACGCCCCGCCAAGACCGAGTGAGGCATTAATGATGAAACTGGCAAATCAGGCAGGTGTTCGAGTGGATAACGGGTTAGATTTAGAAACAGGTTTGCCGAAGAAACCGAAAAAATAATGGAAAATGAACCGCACTTTTAGGCTGAACAATTTAAAAGTGCGGTTGTTTTTTGGTATGTTTTATAGGAGATATTTTCTATTTTTGCCTTGTGATTTTCCAGGGTGATGAGTGATAGCGCGTATTTTAAAATGGATAGTGATTGGCGTAATTGCCCTTAATCGCACCTCTCGGCAGTCCCCTATCTCTGCAAAGGTTTCGTCGTTATTTGCTTCTGTACTTGTACATTGTTGAATTTCCCCTACAGCTTCCCCAGTTGCTAGGCGGACGGTATAGAGAAACGATCGTTTACCAAAAGGGAATAATTCTGTTGTTTTAGCTTACAGTTTTAAGCTGTCGGTCGCCCCGCCCTACTCAAAATAAAGTCTATTTCAAATAGGATTAAGCTATGAAAAATTTACCAATCAATACTTCTACTGGTTCTCTTCAAAATCAATCCGTTGAACTTATCAATGTACGTGAGCTTCATGAGCACTTAAAAATTAAAACCAAATTCCAAGATTGGATCAATCGCTGTTTATTAAATGGTTATTTTCGTGAAGATGTTGATTTTTTTTAACATTCTCAAATTTGAGAACGTTAAAACCGGTCTATGGGGTAGCCGTGAAGTAGAGATCAAAGACTATTACCTCACTTTCGACATTGCCAAGTATTTATGCTTAATGGAAAACAGCGAAATCGGTTATTAAATCCGTTAGTAGTTTATTGATAATAATAAAGCAAGGGCAGAATTTCCCTGCTTAAAACAGCAACTCATGGCTATTCCAGCTTTTCTACGCAAAACCCGAATGAAATCACCCGACTACAGAAACAAGCGCAACAAGCCTTATTTGCCGTTTATCTGGAATGTAAAAATTATCCTTTATAGGGAAATGGGCTTAGAAAATAGTGAAATCGGCAAATTATTAGACTTGGGTAAAAAAGCCCTAGAGCTACGATTACGCAAGTTGTTTGATTTAGGTTTGCTACAACATCGCCAAACTTCCCATAAATTAGCGTTATTTTCATAGGGGGTAAAATGAGTATCCTTGAAATACAAACCAAATTGATGATATACACAGTGATTTAGGCGGTTTGCAATGTGTTCATCACTTATTGGAAATCACCGCAAACAGCCATGACACCTTTAGTTATCAGCAATTATAGAGGAATGGAATGATAAAAATTCCTATAGTATGCAAGTTTTCGAGAGAGCAAGAGATGAATTTAAAAAGAATTATCTGGAGTGTAAGGATATTGTAAAACATACTCCAGATAAGAAAAATTATGAAGAAGAGCTTATTATTCTAGGTTTAGATTAAGTAAAGAAAAAAACAAGGGAGATCTTGGGATTTTTGTATACATAAACTCGCATAATTATGCACAAAGGTGAAATATATACTCTTATTTGCCTTTATTTGATTTTTTAAATGCTCGTTTATGCAAAATAAAACGCCATTTGAGCAAGAAAAATTTTAAGGCCGGTTCGGATCCAAACTTTCCTAATTTATGCCTTAGAGAGCGAATGAGAGGCTTTTTTGATAGATTTTAAAGATCCTTGTTGATCTTATTATCGATCCTATCTATAATGAGAACCCTATATTTAGGGGTTACGTGTTTTTATAACCACTAGATATGGAAAAACCCAATCAGCGCCAACTGATCGGGTCTTCTAAAGAGCGGTATCACATTCTCACGACTAATGACCATGTGATGCCAAAGCAACAACTTACCTCTAAAAATAAAAAAGCAAGTGGTTTTCTGTGTAAACACGGAGCAATCATACCTTTTTGCTTTCCGTTTTTAAAGGAAAAATTTACAAAAAGGTGAAAAAAATGCCTTTAACGAGTATTAATGTCCCTCAAGCGGACGATCTTAATAAAGTCCTTGCTGTTGTTAAATGTAAATATCAACATGGCTTTCTCTCCCCTTCCTTATTTAATTTGACTAAGCGACAAGTCGACTATTACGCACACAGCGCAAGAATACTTGGTTTTTTGGATAGAAATCTGAATTTAACGCAAAGCGGGATTAATCTTGCGACGACTTCTATGCCAATGCAATTAATGGCTTTAGCATTTAGAAATTCTGATGTGTACCAAGAATGGGAAAGTTGGTCGTTAAGCTCAGGTAAAACTATGCAAGGTCATGCTAATCAATTTTTAACAGATTACTTTTCAACCGCTAATATTCCAAGAAATCAGCGATTGTCTAATAATCAACAGGGAACTGGCACCATTTCACGTCGTGCGAAAACCCTTGAAGATTGGTATGTAAGACTTTGCTAACTTTTTATCATAGCCAAACAAAGTTTGGCTATAAAAACCATACGCATAGCGTATGGAATCAAAAAGCTTAAGCGGTGAGCAAAAAAATCCTCCTATAATGAATAAGGCTGACAACCAAAATTCAACATATAGGAGAATAAGTCATGGCAAGTAAATCCAATGACGATTCAAGTCTATCACACACAAGATGGAACTGTAAGTACCATATAGTCTTTATCCCGAAGTATCGAAGAAAGGCAATTTATGGAAAATTGCGAGTAGATATTGGAGGAATATTAAGGCAGTTGTGTAGTTATAAAGAAGTTGAAATTCTGGAAGCTCATGCAATGAAAGAGCATATTCATATGTTCTTGACTATCCCCCCTAAATTGTCAATTAAGAAAAGCGGCAGATTTAGGAAACTGGGAGACGCAGTGTGTTGTTGGGGATATACTAACGGATATTAATGATGAAGATACAAGACCGCTTCGTTTAAAAATTTATGAACAATAATTGTCTTGTTCATCTGAACAAGGGGTAGTCAATGTTTCCGATGTGTTTGTGCTTCGATTGGAAAGAATATCAATAGGCATTGGAAGTATTTCATCAAGATGTAAAAAATGGTATACAGCAAAAACACTGATAACTTTAACAAAGATAGACACTTCCCAACATTTAAATTTGTCAACCATACTTCCAACTTTATAGCCAATTTTTTCTGAAAAGGTCATTTTAGCCTCCTAGATAAATAATGAGTTTTATATATTGCGCTCTTCTCGCTAATTTTGAATAACGAGATTAGGAAGCATTTTAAAGGCGTTGTAGCTAGTTATTAACGTGCAATTTTCTGAAACAGCGTGCGCAGCGATCATCAGGTCTAAGGCTCCCATTACAAAACCTTGATTTTCCATCTTAGCCCGTAATTTACCGTAACATTGTGCGACACCATAATGCCAATCATAAATGGTTATAACCTCTAAAAATGGGTACATCACTTGGTTTAATTTGGTACTTTGTCGTTTTTCCAATCCATAAATGATCTCTGCTGCCGTAATTCCCGAAATACAAATACTTTCCAGAGAAAGAGACTTAAGCTGTCTAATCACATTGGGCTCTTTGCGTACAATATCATTTACCGTATTGGTATCAAGCATATATATCATAGGTTGATTCCCTCAAAGGGATCTCGAGCAGATAATTCTTGGAGACGCTCTTCAGGCGTTAAAAAATCAACTGTATCAAGGTTATCTAACGCAGACCACATTTTATCCCAAGAAGATTGTTGTTGTGCGCGCATTGATAAAACGACATCACCATTTGCTTCTTTGCGGATATAAATTTGTTTCGCATTAAATTCAAAATCAACAGGTAATCTGACCGCTTGGCTTTGTCCGATTTAAAAAAGATCCACAACTCTTTCCATCTTTCTGCCTCTAATTGTTCTAAATGTAATGTGCTCTAACATAGGCTTTATTTGTTCGTAAAGCAATTTTTTAAGAAAAGAAATTTAATTGGGTATATTGCATAAACACTTTCATTTCTTCTGTGATTAAATACTGATATTTTTCCAAGTTTGGGTAATGCTCAATGGTTTGGGCAAGATGCCGACAATTCAGGCTTATTACTTGTGTGATACAAGATTTAAGTACCGGGTTGGTTGTTTTTTCCAATCGGCTTCGCAGTATTTCAATCAATCGATATTGTGAAATCAGCCTTGTTTCTGTTATTGGTTGGGTCATTGCACTATTTGGGCGACTACGATAGACAACCAAAGGTGAACTAACTTCCAACACGTTTTCTTCTAAAGAGAATAAGTCGACGTTAAATAATGTATCTTCGCCGAATGGTAATGTGGTATCGAAGATGATCTGATTTTCCAAGAGTACCGTACGTCGAATCATAAAACAGGCAATCTGAATAAACCAGTTATCCGGTAATGCAGTTGTAAAACAGTTAATTAATGAGGAAATATAGCCGGTTTGTGGACTGACTTCTTCAAAGATAGATTTGCATAAGAATAATTGGCGATCAAACCGTTTTCGGTAAGTGCCTTTTACAACAGGAACTTGGTAGGTTTGAGCGAGTTCATACAGTGCTTGAAAACCCGCATTATCATCTAAGTAATCATCCGGATCTAAGAAAACGACATATTCCCCTTGGGCCAAACGTAAACCGGCATTTCTAGCGGCGCTTACTCCTTTATTTTGGCTATGAATAACCTGAATAAACGAATATTGGTTTGCATACTGTAAGGCAATTGCCAAGCTATTATCCGTTGAGCCGTCATTAACTAAGATAATTTCTTTTGAAACCGCTTGTTTCAAAATGCTTTCAATTGCCTCCGCGAGATAATCCTTTACGTTATAGATAGGTAAAATAAAACTGATAGGAATATTGTCTGACATCTCTGCTGTTCCGGTGTATTTAATTCTCTAAATCTTAAAGTGAGTTTCTTGTTGTCGTTGTGATTGAGGGTATTCAAAATTTAATTTTTACCCACAACAAGGATATTTTATGAACAAAAATTTTAAAGTATTAAAGCGAAACGAGCAATGAGAACGTCGAGCCTTAAAAGTATTTCCCAAAATGGTACGGGAGATAAAACAGTCTGGACGGATTTTATAGCTAAGTGAAATTTATCAACCTATGAGGAGATTATTCAAGACTATATCAATCGGCAAGGGCTATTTGATAGTAATCAAGATAGCTTAGGTATAAGTTGTGATGAAAGATTTGATTATATTGGAGGAACCCCGTTAGTTGGAAATATAATGAGTTATGAGCGCAATAATAATCTGCGATTTAGTGCAATATCTCTTGCTTCCTGATGTTCTTTAGCGTAGACCTTGTTCTAAGCCAACTCTGCGACAGTTACGCCAACTTTTTTATTCCTGTTTACTAATAAAAATTGAAAACTGACGATTTATGAGTGATGCCTTTCTCCATTTACCTCTCCGATGATTTTCTTGTTAAGAAATTGACATTGTAACCTGTTTTTTATTGCTTATATCTTAATTATAATTTTTTACCTGAGAAAAAAATTTACTTTTTTATTAAAAAGGGCTTGTTTTTTTTTTTTTTTTTTTACAATAAGGAAGTTTTAGCTTTGAAATGAAAAGTAAAAGCTGAAATACAGGCTCTTTCAAAAGAGTTTAGATTAGTAAATTTATTTTAGGAGAATTTTTAAATGTTAAGTCAATTAACAACTAAAGCATATATTTCAGTAACCGAAGCATTCCGTAATTTTAGAAAAGATGAACGTGGTGTAACCGCAATCGAATACGGTTTAATTGCCGTTGCTGTAGCCGTGTTAATCGTAGCAGTGTTCTATAATGACAATGGTTTTATTCAACAATTAAAAGCTAAATTTGAGTCTTTAACGACAACAATTAAAGACGCTAATATTCAGAAACAATAATCGCCTTTATAAAATTTAATAAAGGAGAAAATATGGAGGTCGGTTATTTATTAAATCTATTAACCGCTCTCCATATTGTCATAATAATATGAATTATAAACTTTTTACTTCAACCTTCCTTTATCTAAAAAAATTTAAGCTTGATAAAAAAGGTATTACGTCAATTGAGTATGGTCTTGTCGGGTTCGCTGTTGCCGTTTTTTTCGTTGCAATTTTAGGACAAGAAGGATTTCTTTTTGAACTAGGTGAAAAATTTAGATTTTTAACTCAGTCTGTTTCTGATTCGGTGTTAAGTAAAGGCTAATTCTATGAAAGAATGTATCATTCTTCTTCTGAATTTTTTCATAATTCTGTTATTAATTAATCTGTCATGGACAGATATTCGTGTAAGAGTTATTAGTAATAGAGTCGTTACATTATTATTAGTCGTTATTTTGATATTTACTTATTTAAAATACGATACGGTTTTTATTTTTCCTGCATTGGTTTCTCTGTCTGTCGGTTTTATTTTATTTACACTAAAAGTTATTGGTGCCGGAGATATTAAGTTAATTAGTGTATTAATGTTAGCTATACCAAGTTTTCAAATAATGTCTTTTCTCTTCTTTACTACCTTTTCAGG
>NZ_MLHS01000010.1 GCF_001999335.1 Rodentibacter sp. Ppn85
AAACCAACCGCACTTTTCTACTCAATACGCCACCCAAATTTTTTCTAACTTCATTTTATCGGGGTGATAGCGGTAAACATTGATACCGCCGTGAACCGCTTGTCCGGTAACTAAGATATTTGCCTTAGGAGCTGAATCAACACTATTTGCCTTTTCAAAACCATCGGTTGAAATAACCGGCACATTACCGATTTCGACATAACCAATAATCCAAGGACTGCCAACTCTGTATATTGAGGCAATATTCTGACCTGAGCCATCGTGAGGATAGGATTGTTTAAGTTGGATAAAATCCGTATCATTCAAAAATGCGTAAGTGACTGTATTTGAGTTTTCATACAGGGATTTATTTTTAAATTTATCCGGAATCGGAAGTAACTGACTTGTATCATACATTTCTGTTTCAGGGTTATAGATACCACTCTCTGCATTAGCCAATTTCAACCTACGTTGTAAATTACTAACCTCCCACATATAATCTCTTCTATTCTCCCCTCCTCCGACAATCCATTTTTCATCGGGGCTAAATAATGCATCTGAACGCCCACCAAAGCCTCCAAGACGAGCCACCGGTTTTAGCGTTTCTCTATCCCACAAGGTAACGCCATTATAGCTACTTTTTTTATAAACACTGGGTTGAACCGGATCTTCTTTCGGATTGAACTCCACCGCCGAATCGGGAGAGTAAGGTCCATCACTTGTTGCGGTCAAAAAATATTTACCCGACAAATCAAAGTTATAATGCCGCCAAAGTGGGGTATCCGTATAAATCGGTACTATATTCTCCCCATATCCTTTATAAATTTCACCGGTTTGATCGGCGCTCGCATAAAAGGTTCTGTCCGCACTCATAATATGACGGGTGATTTTAAAATGTTTAAAACTTGCTAATTCCCTGCCGTCAATATTCTGAATGTGTACGACATTGTCGCTTTTACTCTGCCACATAAAATCATGACTATTCGGAATAAAATAAGCACTGTCCGTATTCACATCTTCGGCAATCACTTTTTTCTCCCGTTTCTCAATATCCCAAAGGACCAGTTTGGTCTCATACCAAGTTTTGTCCGTTTTCCCCCGATGGGCGCTAATCACATATTTTCCATCACTGGAAACCCCAACCGTTCGTGCCACGCCCGTCTCTGAAATTAAATCCCTCCAATGGAAAACAACATAAATCACAATAAAAAGTACAACAATACCCAGAAACGAAAATGCAATATGTTTATTTTTCATAATTAATACCGCCCGAATTTTGAATATAGTTTGATTTTTTTATCCATGATTTCACGTTTATAACTGTATTCGTAAATCAATGGAAAAAAGTGCGGTTGGTTTTTTCATTAAATTCCCTCACAAACCAACCGCACTTTTCTACTCAATACGCCACCCAAATTTTTTCTAACTTCATTTTATCGGGGTGATAGCGGTAAACATTGATACCGCCGTGATACGCCTGTCCTGTTACTAAAATATGGGCTTTTGGGGCGGAGGCGACACTATTGGATAGCTCGTAGAAGCGAGTTGAAATGGCAGGATCATCACCAATTTCAACAAAGGCCTTTATCCAAGGATCGCCCACCGTATAGAGCGGACTATATTTTTCCCCCCTGCCGTCTCTTGAAGGGGCCAGTCTAAATTCTATAAATTCCGTGTCTGTTACAAAGGCATAAGTCACCGGGTTATTTAACCCAAGCTCAACACCCGGTACGCGTAGAAGATGGCTGTCATCAAAACCGCCTTCTTCTTTCTTTATGCCATATTCGGGGTTAGCCATATTCAAACGGTTGGTTAAATTGGCAGTTTCCCACATATAATGTCTTAAATTTTCGCCCCCCCCGACAATCCATTTTCCATCCGGGCTAAATAACGCATCTGAACGCCCCCCGAATCCAAAAAGTTCAGCTACCGGTTTTAGCGTATTTCTATCCCATAAAACAACACCGTCATAGCTGCTTTTTTTATAAACACTGGGTTGAACCGGATCGGCGATCGGATTCAAGCCTACAACTGCGCCATCCTCACGAGTTCCTCTACCAGATGAGGCTGTTAAAAAATACTTATCCGACAAATCAAAGTTATAATGCCGCCAAAGTGGGGTATCCGTATAAATCGGCACCATATTCTCCCCATACCCTTTAAAAATTTTGCCAGTTTGGTTGGCGCTCGCATAAAAGGTTCTGTCCGCACTCATAATATGACGGGCTATTTCAAAATGTTTAAAACTCTTCAACTCTTTGCCTTCCACATTTTGAATATGTACGATGTTGTCTCTTCCCTGCCACATAAAATCATAACTATCCGGAATAAAATAAGCGGTATTGCTATTCACATTTTCAGCAATCACCTTTTTCTCCCGTTTCTCAATATCCCAAAGTACCAGCTTTGTATCATGCAAAGTTTTTTCCGTTTTCCCCCGATGGGCGCTAATCACATATTTCCCATCGCTTGAGATACTTAATGTCATAACCTCTCCGGTCTCGGAAAGTAAATCCTGCCAGTTGGTAAATAAATAAAACATGCCATAGCCCACTAAAGCAATAATGCCCGCAATCCAGAATTTCTTTTTCATAATTAATACCGCCCGAATTTTGAGTACTCTTGGATTTTTCTCTTCATAATCCATTCCCTGTAGCTATATTTATAAATCGCTCGGAAAACATCATGAATATCAATATCTTTCCATTCCCACTCCCGCATTGCCGAATGGGAAATAAAGTAGTAAAACATTTTTTCATTTCGAATTTCAAATTGACTAAAATAGTCAAGTTTGGTTTGGGGTTGAGCGGCAATGAAATTATCATGCCAACGCGCTTTTTCTTTTGCCGAGACCGAATCCCCCCATTTGTCTTGCCCCAATACGGTTTGCCGATTGCCCCGATGCCCTAAAGCGCCCCGCACCGCTGAACCTTTCCCTTTCCAATTCGATACCACATTATCAATTAACACCTCAATAATATGTTCCAACACCTCTTTCGGAAACCGTCTAAAATGGCTCCAAGGTTTAAGGTAGTTCAGTTCGGCAATCTCACCATGAGCGGCAACCTGTTGCGCCTCCCGCTCAAGCAATTCTCTAATTCTGTAGCGACAATTTGCCACTGACTTGGGCAACTTACGTTGAATATGATAAGGGCTATCGAAAAGGATTGTGTTATGAATCGCCTCACGAAATTGCCCAATCTCCGTTCCCTGATAATAATCCTCAAACGCCCATTTCGGCCCACCGATTGCCCAATATTTCTTCGGATATGCACCACCGAGAATACCTAAAAACTCATCGTCTTCGGATTTTTTATCCCTATCCAATACCCCATCTTCCTGTGAGTACAACACGGTGATATGTTTCGGTACCTTATAGGCATAAGGGAAAATTTCCATCGCAACCGGATTGTAGGCTTTCTTTTTCTCGTAATTATCAAGATTTGTAATGGCATTATCCGCCACCGCCGCTTCCCACATTATCAGGTTATCGATTTTGTCATCATATTCCCTATCAAAATCACCCAACACATTCATCGCAGAAAGCGCCACCCTTGCCCCTAAAGAATGCGTGATAATATTTATTCGGATACCTCTATCAATCAGCTGCCTCAACACCCCCGCCAGCCGTCTGCCCGATTCGTTAGCGTACATTTCCGACCGGAAAAAATTCATATCCGGGTCCACACTGCCCGACCAAGTCACCCCCACAATACGGCTATATTTATCCCATTGGTCAAAATCACTTAACTCATCCTTACCTGAGGCGGCAAGGTTAAGATAGTATTCGACATTCGGTATCCACGCCAATGCCTTAAAACCGTTATAGGTGTCTTCCAGTTCTTCATAACGGTTGCTTAAATAATGTTTGCTGTAAACGGGGCGCTGCTGAAACTTTTTCAGATTGATTACATAAGTCGCTCTGTTTGTTGTTCCAACCACTTCCCCTCGTTTTTCCGAAATTACATCGAATAGCCGTTTCATCAACTTTTCATGTTGATGTAAGAACGGTTTTTGCATCTCTTCAGGATTTAAACGATAACGGTATTGAACCTGTTCGCCAAGCTCTTCATCCGTGGCAAAACGCCCCATATGTCCGAGCGGTACGCTATAGCCATGGATAAATAACGTGGCATAACCGCCGTCATCAAGGATTTGTTGGATTTGTTTTTCGTTTAAATAAACGGTTTCATTCTGCCGTAATCGTAAATTCACCAAAATCGGCGGGGGTAAATATACCGCTTCTACTTTATTTTTATCATTGCTGACTTTCACTTTTAATGGGTCGGCTAGTTGTTTTAACGGTTCTTTTGATAGGCTAAATCCACTATCCGACTGATTTCGGGCTTTTATCAGTACATACCCGTCCGAGGCTTTAAACGGGGTATGTTCGGATTGCTCGGTTAAGTGGCGGTTATCCTTCTTCGTATAGGTTGAAGACGCCGCTTCACCGCCCGATAGCTGCCAAGAGATTTCACCGCAAAGTACGCCGTTATGCACGCTTTCCCCGCTCTCAATCTTAGCCGGATACGCCTTGCCGGAGCGGTCAAACACCGTTACCACAATACCATTCGGCAGCTTACGGTATTCAGCTAAGCTGTCATGATGATAAATCGTTACATCGGTACGACACATATTTGCCGCTTGGTCGATTTGCTCCGGTTGATGGTTTGGCATCATACCATTTAATACGGATTCTACACTAGACATGCTGTGCTCGTTGATTGTAATTGATGATGAATACGCCCTTGTTTTTCGAGTTCGTCAAAGCGCTTTTCTAAATAAAACTGTTTCTCTTGCTCGGTTAAATCGCTCATTAAAATCTCATTCAATTTATTTTCGGGATCCAGATAATTGACCGAATCCCCGTAAATAAGATTTGCCAATGCCAACTGCAAAATACTAATGGTTCCTTTCATATTTCCGGCTTTTGCCAAACGATAAGCATGATTAACCGTTTTTTCTACGATGTCCTGACCATAAGCATTAGCAAATTCGGGGTGTTGCGCCATAATTTCCCCAATAATTCTTTCACGTAATGAGCGATCGTGCAGTTCGATAAAGGCTTCGATTTCAAATTTATCAAATTGTTTTTTTGCTTGTTTCACTGCCGATAAATCAATGTTCGGCACATATTCCACCAATTCGTCACCGTTTTTGATACAAAAAACTTTTTCTATCATATCGCCGTTAAAAAAGGCAGCCAGTTTGCTCGGGTAAGTTTGTAGGCGGTCAAGATACTTTTCTAAGCCCGCCGGGTCAAAAAAGCGCAGGTAGTACCAATGCCCGGTATTATCCTGCAACATCAGCCACTTGCGGAAATGATTAAGCAGCGTGTCGAAATCCGCCGACGAGCGGAAGAACGTGCCGATATTGCATTCACCGTAATTAATGCCTTCGACATGATTGTCTCCGTTACGACAAAACAAACGGGGCAAAACGGGATGATTTTTGGGCAATTCGACTAAATAGGGCGCCGCTTTGGCATAAGTTTCGGCTTTTTCATCTTGAAATAAGCAGGCGTAGCGCAATCTTTCCTGTCGAAACAAATCGGGAAAAATCCAAGCGCTTGCCGCCAAAATAACGGCATAACATTTATCATCGGGTTGCTCATCCCATAAGCAAGACTCAATGACAGACGGTAGTTCAAAGCGGGCAAATGTTGAAACGGCACATTGTTCTTGCCAAGAGGGAATCGCATAAATCTATTTTTTAAGATTGGGCGTATTTGTTTGAGGAAGAAGATCGCGATCAGGATAAAACAAAAAGAGCGGTTGATTTTTCGAGAGTTTTTGAGTTTCCGAATAAAGTATTTCTCTCAACTCTTCATCCGCATGATACTGTGTGTAGGTGTCTAAAGGTAAGATATTGAATGAGAAAGAAAAACGAAGTCGGTGATTCATCTGATAATACTGAATATGACTTTTTGCAATATTCTCATTTTCGCCGAGAACCAAAATCAATACTTTCTCTTGGCTTTTATCTGTAATTTGGAAGGCATCTTGAACCCAAATAGAAAGTGAATTATCGAGCATAAATTGATCCCCAATAGTATAAAAAATCCTCTCCATTATACCGAAAAATAAGTATGTAAAAAGAAGAGTATAAAAAAAGAGCAGTCAAATTGACCGCTCTTTTGCATATTGGTTATTTTCTTGGTAAATAACGAATAGGATCGACAGATTTCCCTTTATAACGAATTTCAAAGTGAAGTTTTACGCTATTGGTACCTGTGCTACCCATTTTGGCAATTTCTTGTCCGGCTCTGATTTCTTGCTGATCGCTAACAAGAATTCTGTCGTTGTGTGCATAGGCACTTAAGAAATCATCGTCGTGTTTGATAATGATGAGGTTACCATAACCGCGCAATGCGTTACCCGCATACACCACCCGACCAGCTGCCGCGGCTTTAACCGATTGTCCGCGAGAACCTGAAATATCAATCCCTTTATTACCGCCGTCAGAGCTTGAGAAACCTTGGATAATATTTCCGTTTGCCGGCCATATCCATCTTGTATTGGACGCAATAGGCGCCACAACATTCGCGTTCACCGGTGTTGTATTTCCCGTTGCAACCGGAGTGGTCGAAGTCGTGTAAGTCGGTGTGGCGGAAGGCACTCCCGCACCCGATTTCACCGGCCCGATAATCGTACCGTCAGAACCAATTTGCGTACCGTTGGCACCCGCTCTATAAGTAACGCTCGGTTCCGTCGGTTTCGCCGGCGCGGCACTTGGATTTACCGGCACTGTCGTCGTTACCGTTTTAGTGACACACTTACCTATTTTTAATGTTTGACCAACACTTAAACTGTAAGGCTCGGACATATTATTCATTGCCGCAAGTTCTTTTACATCCATCCCCGCCAAGTAAGCGATTAAAAACATCGTATCGCCTTTATTGACTTTATAAGTCTCCCCTTTGTACGAGCCTTTTTGAATTTGGCTGTAATCCGGTGCGTTAGTGTTTGGATTGCGCGGCACATTAATAACCGTCGGATTTGTACAATCAGATACCGTTTTAGTTACGGTTTTTGTTTGAGGTTGTATCGGTGTGGCAGGCTGTACCGGTTGATAAGTCGGTTGAAAATTCGGTTGCGGTGTTTGAGTGCCGACAGGTACATTACCTGTTGCATTGGCTCCCATATTATTTGGCATGGTATTTTGTTGAATCTCAGGCTGCCAAGTACCGCCGCCGTGATTATCTACCGGTTGCATGATGCCCGGTGAAAGCGTACCGTCGGCATTTTCAATAGGTGCCTGAGTATTGGACGAACAGGCAGTCAAAATTGCCACACTCAAGGGTAACAATAAAAACGATTTTTTCATTTATTTTTCCTTCTTATTTCATTGTATTCGGCATAGCTTGTCGTTCTATTTCAGGCATAAAACCGCCTTCGGCAATCGCTCCCGTCCCTTCCACAGGTTGCATAATGCCATTCGGTAAGGCATCGGGATCGCTCACTTCAACTTCAGGTGAAGAACACGCAGCTAAAACTACCGACATAGACAACGCAAATAAATATTTATTCATAATATATCCTATTATTTCAAAATAAAGTAAGCCGCTACTGCAAGTGCAACGACCGACCAACCAATAATTTCAATAGATTTACGTAATTTGGCTGCAAATTTTTCTCCGCCCCATGCCGCTAATTTGGCGACAAGCAAGAAACGTGCCGCACGGGAAATAAATGCCGTCAGTACAAACGGGAAAAATACCATTTGCATCACGCCGGCACAAATCGTAAACACTTTATAAGGAATCGGGCTGAAACCTGCAACAAAAACGACGAGTATGCCCCATTGTTCAAACCATTTCATCGCCGTTGCCCAATGATCCCCATAACCCCATTGTTGCATGATACCCTGTACCCAGTCCGTAGCAAAATAACCAACGGCATACCCCACCATACCGCCGAGAACGGAGGCGATTGCAGTATAAAGCGCAAATTTGACCGCACTTTTCGGCTTCGACATCGACATTGGAACCAACATTACATCCGGCGGAACAGGGAAAAAAATCGCTTCAATAAAACTCACCAAACACAGCCAAAACGTTGCAAAACGATGTTTTGACCATTCCATGGTTTTATCATACATTACCCCAAAAATATTCATTCTATTCACCTTTTGATTGTCGTTGAGACAAAACGCCGCATTATTCACGTTCCAGCCAATCTTGTAAAGCCTGAATCGAATGGTGGGCTGTCATATCGGCTTGAATAGGCGTAATCGAAACATAACCGCTTTTTACCGCATGGAAATCCGTACCCTCTTGCTCGTTTTCCGGTAAACCGGCAGGACCAATCCAATAGATCGCTTCACCACGGGGATCTTCTTGTTTAATCACTTCTGCCGCAGAAGAACGATAACCTAAACGGCAAACTTTATAGCCTTTGAGCTCGTCATAAGGTAAATCAGGAACATTAATATTAATAATTTCACGGGGATTGACTAACTGATTATGCAATTTAGGGATTAAATCCGCCACGACCCGAGCTGCCGTTTCATAATGTTGGCGACCGTCTAAGGATACGGCAATTGAAGGTAGCCCCAAATGACGCCCTTCTAATGCCGCCGCCACCGTGCCGGAATAAATCGTATCATCACCCATATTGCAGCCAGCGTTAATGCCCGATACGACCAAATCCACTTGACCGGATAAAAAACCGTTTAATGCCAAATGTACGCAATCTGCCGGCGTTCCGTTAATACAGTAATCGCCGTTATCTAAATGACGAGGACGTAACGGTTCAACCAAAGTTAAGGCACTTGATGCCGCACTTCGATTACGATCCGGCGCAACTATCACCACATCGGCAAACTTGCGTAATTCCGTCGCTAAAACTTGAATGCCTTCCGCGTGAAAACCATCGTCATTACTTAATAAAATTCGCATTATGTTTCCTTATAATTCACTAATTCTCGAATAAGTGCCGTGGCATAGCTGCCTGACGGCAAATAAAAAGAGAGTTTTAATCCTTCCTCAATAAACTGCCATTGGAAATCCTGCGCCCGCATTAACAGCGGACGGCGCGCCGCTTTTATTTTTTCTTGTTTCATCAAAGGTGAAAAGGCATTATGTTGTTCCACAATGGCATTTTCAATATTTGAGCTCACAAGATTTTCTTCCCCGATCAGCGGCGCAGTGAGTAAAATATCCTGCCTATCTAACCGCACTTGTAATGCGGCTAAATCTTCCGACTCATCCGCTTTAAACCAACTGTGCGAACCGTTTAATTGCACAATGTCATTTGGCAAAATTTGTTGGGCAAGCCCCTGCTGAATGCGTGCTGCGACCACTAAATTAAAAATTTCACTCCGTGCGGCAGAAAGGTAAAAGCTGCGTTTTTGGCGATCTTTCACCTTAATTTCGCCTTGCGCCCAACGTAATGCTTGTGTGAGGTTATGACCGTCACGTCCAAAGCGTTGTTCCGTAAAATAATTAGGAAAACCAAAATTTGCCACAAAATTTAGCCGTGCGTTTAATTCATCGCTTTCCAGTACCTCACGCAGCAAAATTTCAAAATAATTACCTTGTAAACTTCCCGTGCGAATTTTGCGATTGTGGCGGGTAACCGCTAAAATCTCTACGCCGTCCAATTCAAATTGAGTAAAATCCGGCGTTTCCTGCCCGGGCATTTGCAAACAGAACCATTGTTCCGTTATCGCTTGACGATCCTTTAAACCGGCATAGCCCATATTACGTACCGATACGCCGGCAAATTTTGCCAGTTTTTCGCCGACAAATAAGGTATTACAACCGGTTTTTCGTACTTTTAACGCCACAAATTCCCCATCCCCCGACATTTCATAGCCAAGGTTTTCCTTCACAACAAAATCGGCACATTTTTGCTTTAAAAGTGCGGTGGATTTTGGCGGCGTTTTTAAGGTGAGGTAAGGGAGTTGTTTAAGCATGGTTTTGATGTGTATTGTTAGGCTCTGCGAGATTTTATGCGACTTTTGTAGATTTATCCACTAAAATAACCGCACTTTTCACGCCAACTAAGGAATTTACTATGACTGATTTTGCCGCACTTCAAGCGGAAACACGGGAAATTATCGCCGATTTATTAAATGACGGTAGTGATCCTTCCGCTCTTTATATCATTGAACATCACGTGTCACACTACGATTTTGATTTATTGGAAAAAATTGCCGTGGATGCGTTTAAAGCCGGCTATGAAGTATCGGAAGCGGAAGAATTTGAAGATGATAATGGAAAAGCCGTTTTCTGTTTTGACATCATCAGCGAAGTGGAATTAAAAGCGGAAATTATTGATGCCCAGCAAAAAGAAATTTTGCCATTAATTGAAAAGCATAAAGGAATTTATGACGGTTGGGGAACCTACTTTGAAGACCCGAATGACGAGGAGGACGAATACGGCAGCGATGGTGAATTTTTTGATGAAGATGAGGTCGAAGAATCGCGTTTACACTAATTTACTGTACTGACCGCATCAATCAAGTGCGGTCACAAAAAACAACGTTTTTTGAACGTTGGCTTTGCCAACGGCGCCAAAGGCGTGAATAAATCACTTTAGTGATTTATGAGTAATTTTTGGAGAAATTTATGAAACTAAAATCCTTCGGTCTCATATTATTAGCTTTACCCTTTAGCACCTCAGTCTTGGCAGAAAATGCCATAGCCCGGCAAACCAATATTGTTTCGTTTAATGCCGAGGCGGAAAAAAGCATTGAACGTGATTTATTAAATGTGCGTTTATTTTATCAAGTTGACGGAAAAGATTTAGCGGACTTAAATAAGACTATTTCAGAGCGTTTAAACAAAGCGGTCGGGATTGTGCAAAAACAAAGTGCGGTGGAAATTAAAGGTAATTCCCGTAATACTTCCGTTCGTTACAATGATGAAGGGAAGAAAACAGGGTGGATCGCCCGTGCCGATCTTGTGTTGGAAAGTAAAGATTTCCAAGCCTTATCGGAGGTACTCAATTCACTTGACGGTATTCTTGCTATTGAAGATGTGAATGCCACTATTTCGCCGGAAAAATTAATGAGCGTAGAAAGCGAATTAACACAGGCCGTTATTGAAAAATTTAAAAATAAAGCGGTATTAATTCAACATTCATTACAAATGAACCGGTATCGGATTCTAAATTTAGACATTTCATCAGTCAATGAATCGGTACCAATCCGTCCTTATGTTTCACCACGTGCCGCTAAAGCGGCAATGTTGTCCTACGAGGCGGCGCCGAATGCTTTTTTAGAAAACGGCAAAGAAGAAGTGCGGGTTCGGGCGACAGCGCAAATTGAACTACTTAAAGATTAATTTTCTATACAATTATTTTTTCTTCTATACAATGGCAACAATTTTCAAACAATAAGGAAACCCTCATGAATGTAGCAAAAAATGTAGTGGTGGGCATTGCTTACCAAGTAAGAACCCAAGACGGCGTATTAGTGGATGAAGCGCCGGCAAATCAACCTTTAGAATATTTACAAGGTCACAATAACTTAGTGATTGGTTTAGAAAAAGCCCTAGAAGGCAAAGCGGTAGGCGATAAATTTGAGGTGCGTGTTCAACCGGAAGAAGGTTACGGCGAGTACAATGAAAATATGGTTCAACGCGTACCGAAAGATGTTTTCCAAGGTGTCGATGAGTTAGTAGTGGGAATGCGCTTCTTAGCCGATACGGATATTGGGCCTGTTCCGGTAGTCATTACCGAGGTGGACGGCGATGAAGTCGTGGTGGACGGTAACCATATGTTAGCCGGCCAAGAACTACATTTCACCGTTGAAGTTGTCAGTACACGCGAAGCTACGTTGGAAGAAATTGCGCACGGCCACGTTCACGGCGCTCACGGCCATCATCATGATAGCGATGAAGAAGGTCACGGCTGCGGTTGCGGCGGTCATCATCATGACCACGATCACGGACACGGCGGTTGTTGTGGCGGTGGTCATAAGCACGATCATCACGGACATGGCGGTTGTGGCTGCGGTGGTCATTAATATTTAACGTAAAAATCCGGAAGACAGAGACGGTTTACAAAAATCCTCAGTATTATGCTTAATTATTAGGGACGCACTGCGTGGCGTCCCTATATACTTTGTGCATTTGCAAAATAATTGCTGAAACTGACCGCTCTTTATAAAAATGCACTACGAGCGAGCCGTTTTCCATTGCTTAATCTGTGCCAATCTCACTTTGCTTTTCCCTTCATTCCCCTTTTCCATAGAAAAACAATAGCTTCTTCCGACTAGATTATCAGGCATTGTTTGCATTGAGGGGAGTTTATCTTCATAGACGGGCTAATTGATAGCCTTTGCCGTAGCCGAGATTTTTCAATAGAGCCCATAAAATAGCCCTTACCTTATTTCGCAAAAGCTTTCGTATTTATATTTTACTTCTTCGTCACCACACTCGGAATTAATTTTTCCGCACCTTTTAATTTACCATACACCTCTTCGCTTAAACCGTGTTTTTTGCCGATGTCGTCTGCGCTATTGAGCGTGACGAAAACCGCACCTTTGCCATCTTCCCAAACTAAGGCTTTAAGCGGGAGATCGATAGCGAGGGTAGGAGCTTTAATCATCATTGGCGTGCCTACGGCAGGCATGCCAAAGATTACCACGCTCGCAAACGGCATCGTTAAACCCGTATCTTTCGCAGCGGCTTGGTGATCGATCACGGTAAAAACCTTCATACCTTTTTCGGTGACGGCATTTTTGATTTTTTCTACCGTTTCCACGGCAGTGTATTCACTTTTGACAGTTTTCATAGAATTGTTCTCTGCATGAGCTACAAATACGGTAGTGATGAAAGGAATCGCTAAAAGTAAGGTTTTGAGTTTCATATTTGCTCCTGTTTGATTGATGAGAATCGCTTACAATTGTAAAAGATTTGCTACTGATTTTTCAGTGGTTGTTTGTAAAACTCGCTGTATATGAAAAAAACATTCCCTCCTATAATAGGATAGTGTAAAAAAGGCAACATTCCGTTGCCTTTTCTTGTTGATTTTTATTCCGTCGCCTCTTTCAAAGGAACTTCCGGATCCGGTTGACCGGTAATTCGATTGCGTAAGTCACGACGAATAATTTCAATCGTCCAGAACCAGAAAATATGACCGACTAATTCGGAAATATGTTCGTATAACGGCCATTCCGCAACCGGAGGCGTTAAATCTAATACCGGGAAAGCAATATAATGTACGCAAATATTTGCGATAATACCCGCCCCGATACCTTGCCAGAATTTGATTTTTGGGAAACGTTCCGCCACTAAGCAGTAACCGATAGCAAACACTAATGAAAAAATGATGTGTGTCACACCAATCCAGTTAAAGGCATGATCTGCAAAAGTGAACGCCGCTTCCGTCGGGTCAATACCTAAATAATCACGTAAGAAAACGTGCGGCGGATTTAAGAAAGCACGCGAACAAATTTGCAATACTTGATCTTGAGTCAAACCCGTGATGTCCACTTTACAAGCCGCGGCAAAGAAATCAATCGGGCTGCGTGGCGGAAACGGATGCTCCGCTCCCCATTTTACAAACGCAGAGATAATACCTGCGATGATACCGACCAAAATCGCCACGCCATAACGGCGGCGATTTGGCGGAGTTTGAGTAAAAATACCTGACATATTTTGCTCCGAAAATGTAAGAAAAAATTAACCGCACTTTTCATTAAATATCACCAAAAAGTGTGGTACAAAATTTCACCGTTTAAATTACCGTACATTCATTTTTGTTATCCCAAAAATAAATCATCAATAATTAATGGCAAAATGTGGTTGCAAATTTTTCACCAATTTAAATAAACAGTCAAGATTTAAAGCTATTTCCTACTCAAAAAAGAGTATTTAAGCCCCAAATTTACCATCTTCTCGCTTTCACTCCATTTTTTGACATCAAAACATCTAATTCAAATTAGTTACAAAAGAGATGAAGATACGCTTAGTAATCTCTGTTATAAAAATGCGCCCGTTACTTTCAAAGTAACGGACGCAGGAATTAATCTTGATTCAGCAAAAATTATAATTTTGCCGCAAGCATCGCCTCTAGTTTCTCTTGATCAACGGCAAATTTACGAATACCTTCAGCCAATTTTTCCACCGCCATTGCATCGCTGTTATGTTGCCAATAAAATTCGGCTTCAGTGAGCGGTTGAGGTTTTGCTTTCACTTCACCTTTGAAGTCAAGTTTACGCTCAAGTGCGGTCGGATTTTCTTGCAATTCTTTGAGTAACGGCGGAGCGATGGTTAAACGATCACATCCGGCTAATTCGATAATCTCACCCACATTACGGAAACTAGCCCCCATCACCACGGTGTTATAACCGTATTCTTTATAGTAATTATAAATTTTGGTAACGGAAATCACGCCCGGATCTTCCGCAGACGCATAGTCTTTTTTATCACTGTTCGCTTTATACCAGTCTAAAATACGCCCTACAAACGGTGAAATTAAATATACTCCCGCTTCGGCACAGGCACGCGCTTGCGCTTCGGAGAATAATAAGGTTAGGTTACAGTTAATCCCCTCTTTTTCTAGAATTTCTGCTGCACGGATACCTTGCCATGTTGAAGCGATTTTAATCAAAATACGATCATTTGAAATACCTGCCGCATTATAAAGAGCGATCAGTTTACGGGCTTTTTCAACGGTGGCTTGTGTGTTGTAAGAAAAACGGGCATCCACTTCTGTCGAAATACGTCCCGGAACAATTTTTAAGATTTCTAAACCAATATTTATCGCTAATTTATCTTCTGCATCAATCAGTTGTTGTGTTTTATCATTGCTTTGTGATTTTGCATAACTCACGGCTTCATCAATTAACGGCGCATATTGCGGTAATGCCGATGCGCTTAAAATTAAAGAAGGATTAGTTGTGGCATCTTGCGGTTGGTATTTTTTGATGGCTTCAATATCGCCGGTATCCGCCACGACCACAGTCATACTACGAAGTGAATCTAATTGAGTTGTCATTTGTCTTCTCCTTATTTTGATCGATGGGCGTTACGATAGCATAAATTGAATTTAAAGTGATAGTAAGAAATCGCAATAGATCGAATAGTTTTACAGGAGAAAAAGAAAGATTTTTAATTTTTTATCAAAACTGTGATCGATATCACCTTTGTTCGGGAATAAAACCTTTACAAATTTAAACATTTAAGATAAACCAATAAATTCAATGATTTTAACAAAAATTAACCCCAAAGGAGTATCTATGCAACATAACCTACTCACCAAATTTGTTTTTTCATCCCTTACTTTAGCCCTTTCCAGCAGCCTTTATGCGGCAAAAGTGCCGACAGGGACGGAACTTGCGCCCGTACAAAATATTGTCATTAATAACGGTTCGGAACTACAAAGTTTCGATCCGCATAAAACCGAAGGAGTACCCGAATCACAAGTTGCCTATCAACTTTTTGAAGGTTTAGTCAGTACCGATCCAAACGGTGAACTGGTACCGGGTGTGGCAGAAAGTTGGGAAAGCTCGCCGGACTATAAAACTTGGACGTTCCATCTTCGCAAAGATGCTAAATGGTCAAACGGTGATCCTGTTACAGCACAAGATTTTGTGTATTCTTGGCGTCGTTTAGTCACCCCTAGTACAGCTTCGCCTTACGCCAGCTTTTTAGATTATATGCAAGTAGTAAATGCGCAAGATATTATTAACGGCAAGAAAAAACCGGAAGAATTAGGCGTGGAAGCCAAAGACGATTACACCTTTGTAGTTTACTCTTCCAATCCCGTACCTTATGCTGCCGGTTTAACCACTCACCAATCTTTATTACCCGTACCGCCAAAAATCATTGAAAAATTTGGCGATGCTTGGGTGAAAAAAGAAAATATTGTGAGCAACGGTGCTTACAAACTAAAAGATCATGTTATCAACGAAAAAATTGAGTTTGAACGTAACCCGCTTTATTGGAATGATAAAGAAACCGTGATCAACACGGCGACTTTCTTAGCAATCGAAAACCCGAGTACCGATGTTTCCCGTTATCGTGCCGGGGACTTAGATATTACCAGCTACGCTCTTCCTCCGGAGCAATTTGCCAAGTTGAAAAAAGAATTGCCCGATCAAGTATTCACTGCCCGCACTTTGGCGACTTATACCTATGAAATCAACAATCTGAAAGCGCCTTTCAATGATAAACGGGTACGCCAGGCCCTAAACTATGCCCTTGATCGTAATGTGATTACGGATAAAGTACTGGCGCAAGGTCAAACACCGACTTACGTTTTCACGCCACCTTATATTGCAGAGGGAGAACAAATCCAACAACCGGCTTATTCCCAAGAGCCAATGGCAAAACGTAACGAAGAGGCGATTAAATTATTGGAAGAAGCGGGTTTCAGCAAATCCAATCCGTTGAAATTTACCATTCTTTACAACACCAACGAGAACCATAAAAAAGTGGCAATCGCTGCCGCTTCTATGTGGAAAGCCAATACCAAAGGCTTAATTGAGGTGAAATTAGAAAACCAAGAATGGAAAACTTACATTGATAGTCGCCGTGCCGGTCGTTACGATGTGGCTCGTGCCGGCTGGAATGCCGATTACAACCAAGCGACAACTTTCGGTAATTATTTCTTATCAACCTCCAGTAACAATACGGCAAAATACGCCAATGCGGAATATGATAAGGCAATGGCGGAATCTTATTTGGCCACCGATGCGAAAGGTCGTGCGCAAGCCTATGCCAAAGCGGAAGCGATTTTGGCGAAAGATTTCGCCATTGTGCCGGTTTACAATTACGTTAATCCGCGCCTGGTAAAACCTTACGTGGGCGGTTATACCGCTAAAGATCCGCAAGATCATATTCTCTTGCGCAATCTTTATATCATTAAACATTAAGAAAAAGTGCGGTTGGAAAAACGATTATTTTTTTGACCGCACTTTTATTTTCTATACAAAAATCTAACCTCCGCTACAAATGGAGGACGCCTAGGAAATATTATTTTGATATTTTTCGGCCGGAGTGATCATGTTCAAATTCATTCTTAAACGTGTGTTGGAAGCGATTCCGACCCTGTTTATTTTAATTACTTTTTCTTTTTTTCTTATGCGTTTGGCACCGGGTAGCCCTTTTACTTCAGAACGTGCCTATCCGCCTGAGGTAATGGCAAACATTGAGGCAAAATATCACCTAAACGAACCGCTTCACAAACAGTATCTGCTCTATTTAGAAAACCTTACTAAAGGGGATTTTGGCCCCTCATTTAAATATAAAGATCAGTCTGTGAACGATTTAATCGGCGCGGCATTTCCGGTGTCCCTTAAACTCGGCAGCATTGCTTTTTTGTTTGCGCTCACGCTTGGTATTTCTGCCGGAACCATCGCCGCATTAAAACAAAACAGTAGGTGGGATTACATTTTGATGAGTATGTCGATGACAGGGGTGATTATGCCTAGTTTTGTATTCGCACCGCTCCTTGTATTGTTTTTTGCTATTTGGCTTGGTTGGTTGCCTGCCGGAGGTTGGAATGAAGGTAGCCTGCCTTATTTAATTTTACCGGTTGCCTCACTCACTATCGGTTATGTAGCGGGGATCGCCCGAATTATGCGTGGTTCAATGATTGAAGTGCTTCATTCCAATTTTATTCGCACCGCCAAAGCCAAAGGGCTTTCTACCCGTCGAATTATTTTAAAACACGCACTGCGCCCTGCACTTTTGCCCGTCATCACTTATCTCGGTCCCGCATTTGTGGGCATTATCACGGGCTCAATGGTGATCGAAAGCGTATTCGGTTTACCGGGTATGGGAAAATTATTTGTAAATGGTGCGCTAAACCGTGATTATTCTTTAGTATTGAGTTTAACCATTCTGGTTGGCTCGCTCACTATTTTGTTTAATATGATTGTCGATATTTTATATGCAGTCATTGACCCGAAAATTCGTTATTAGGAGTGTGCAATGACCCAACCTATTAATCAAAAAAATACCGAATTTGTCGAACAGCTTGCAGAACGTACGAATGAAATGCAGCTTGAAGGACGCAGTCTCTGGCAAGATGCAAAACGCCGTTTCTTCCGCAACAAAGCGGCCGTAACCAGTTTAATTTTATTGGCATTCATTGTGTTATTTATCACTTTTGCACCGCTCTGTTTCCCCTTTACTTATGAAGATACGGATTGGAATATGATGGGCGTTGCTCCAACTACGGAGGGATTGCATTTCTTCGGCACGGACTCATCGGGTCGCGATCTTCTGGTTCGCGTTGCTATTGGCGGACGGGTTTCCCTTATGGTGGGCATTGCCGGTGCGCTAATCTCTGTGATGATCGGGACAATTTATGGGGCGATTTCAGGCTACTTTGGCGGCAAAGTTGATATGGTGATGATGCGTTTCTTAGAAATTCTCAGCTCATTCCCTTTTATGTTTTTTGTAATTTTGCTCGTCACCCTTTTCGGACAGAATATTTTACTCATCTTCATTGCCATTGGTGCGATTGCATGGCTGGGTTTAGCTCGGATTGTACGCGGTCAAACCCTTAGCCTCAAAAATAAAGAATTTGTCGAAGCCGCCATTGTATGCGGTGTACCGCGTCGTCAAATTATTCTCAAACATATTATTCCTAATGTCTTGGGTTTAGTCGCAGTCTATGCCTCTCTTGAAGTACCGGGGCTGATTTTGTTTGAGTCTTTCTTGAGCTTTTTAGGTTTGGGTACACAAGAGCCTATGAGCAGTTGGGGTGCATTATTAAGTGATGGAGCGGCACAAATGGAAGTCACCCCTTGGCTTTTAATTTTCCCCGCATTTTTCCTCTGTTTAACACTATTTTGTTTTAACTTTATCGGCGATGGCTTGCGCGATGCGCTTGATCCGAAAGATCGCTAGGAGAGGTTTATGGAAAAACAATATAAAAATCAACCGCACTTACTGAATGTACAAAACCTCTATGTCAATTTCCATACGCCTGACGGCATTGTCACGGCAGTGAATGATCTCAATTTCACCTTAGACGAAGGACAAACTCTCGGCATTGTAGGGGAATCCGGTTCCGGTAAATCCCAAACTGCTTTTGCCTTAATGGGCTTGCTCGCACCAAACGGGAAAGTTTCCGGTTCGGCCCTATTTAACAGTACGCAACTGCTCAATTTACCGACTGCACAACTAAATAAAATCCGAGCAGAACAAATTGCAATGATTTTCCAAGATCCGATGACATCATTGAACCCCTATATGAAAATAGGTGAGCAATTAATGGAAGTCCTGATATTGCACAAAGGTTACGACAAACAGACGGCACTTAACGAATCGGTGAAAATGTTGGAGGCGGTGAAAATGCCCGAGGCGAAAAAACGTATGGGAATGTATCCGCACGAATTTTCCGGTGGAATGCGCTAACGGGTGATGATTGCCATGGCATTACTTTGCCGCCCGAAATTACTGATCGCCGATGAGCCGACCACGGCCCTTGATGTGACGGTACAGGCTCAAATTATGACTTTGTTAAACGAGCTTAAGCGGGAATTTAACACAGCGATTATTATGATCACCCACGATCTTGGCGTAGTAGCGGGTATTTGCGATCAAGTACTCGTAATGTATGCTGGTCGGACGATGGAATACGGCACGGCGGAACAAATTTTCTATCACCCGACCCATCCGTATTCCCTCGGGCTGATGGAGGCGATTCCTCGTCTTGATGGTAAAAACGAAACGCTCGTGACGATTCCGGGAAATCCGCCAAATTTATTACATTTACCGCCGGGCTGCCCGTTTTCACCCCGTTGTCATTATGCCGGCGAGCAATGTAAAACCGCACCAAAACTCACCGCGCTTTGCAAAGGACATTTACGAAATTGCTGGCTTCCGCCGGAACAATTTGAAGGACAAACCTTATGATTAAAGAGAAAAATTTGTTATTAGAGGTTAAAAATCTGGGCGTATCCTTCAAAATCAAAAATGATAAAGCCCTCTTTTTTGCCAAACCGCAAACCTTAAAGGCAGTAAAAAATGTGTCTTTTCAACTTTATGCCGGTGAAACCTTAGGCGTCGTGGGAGAATCGGGCTGTGGAAAATCCACCCTTGCCCGAGCCATTATTGGCTTAGTGGAAGCGAACGAAGGCGAAATTATTTGGCTGGGAAAAGATTTACGCAAACAATCCCCCAAACAATGGCGCGATACACGCAAAGATATCCAAATGATTTTCCAAGATCCGCTCGCGTCGCTCAATCCCCGAATGAATATTGGTGAAATTATTGCGGAGCCGCTTAAAATTTATCAGCCTCACTTAAACGCAGAACAAGTGAAAGAAAAAGTGCGGGCGATGATGTTAAAAGTGGGTTTATTGCCAAATTTAATCAATCGTTATCCCCATGAGTTTTCCGGGGGACAATGCCAACGTATCGGCATTGCCCGAGCATTAATTATTGAACCGAAAATAATTATTTGCGATGAACCGGTTTCCGCACTGGATGTTTCCATTCAGGCCCAAGTAGTGAATTTATTGAAATCATTACAAGCAGAAATGGGGCTGTCACTTATTTTTATTGCCCATGATCTTGCGGTAGTAAAACATATTTCCGACCGGGTACTTGTAATGTATTTAGGCAATGCCATGGAATTGGGAAGTGACGATGAGGTGTATAATCACACCAAACACCCTTACACTAAAGCGTTGATGTCCGCCGTACCTATTCCCGATCCTAAATTGGAGCGAAATAAAAATATTCAGCTGTTAGAGGGCGATCTTCCCTCACCGATTAATCCGCCTTCAGGTTGTGTATTTCGTACCCGCTGTCCGCTTGCAGACGAAAATTGTCGTTTACAAAAACCCTCCTTTAATAGCGACAACGGGACACATTTTGTGGCGTGTTTAAAAACTTAGCGATAAAAGTGCGGTAGAAAAATCTATTATTTTTTAATTTGTTTTTACCCTAAGACAGAAAATAAAAAAGTTGGCATAAGCCAACTTTTTTATTCTGTTCTAAGATAAATTATTTTTTCAACAAATCACGAATTTCAGTCAGTAATTTTTCTTCGTTTGAGGGTTCCGCCGGGGCCGCTTCAACTGGTTTTTTCAATTTGTTGATCGCTCTTACCATTAAGAAGATTGCAAATGCAATAATGACGAAATCGAAGACGTTTTGAATAAACATACCGTAGTTTAATGTTACTGCCGGAATGTCACCTTTTGCTGGTTCTAAAATAAATTTTAAATCTTTAAAATCTACTCCGCCGGTTAAGATACCCAATACAGGCATCACGACATCACCCACAAGTGAACTTACAATTTTGCCAAACGCACCGCCGATGATTACACCGACAGCCATATCAACAACATTGCCACGCATCGCGAATTCACGAAATTCCTTTATAAAGCTCATAAGTTTTTCCTTTTACTTACAGTTAAAAACATGGCGTATTATATGTTCTTCGGTTAAAAAGTAAACCCTTTAAATAAAGAATGAACTTGGTTGGAATAATTTTTCGATTTCAGAAACCGCTTTTTTATCACCTAAATATACGATGACATGATCACCGTCCCGAATCTCAACATTTTTATGCCCGATAATCACTTCATTATTGCGTAAAATCGCACCGATAATGCAACCGGCAGGCAAACGGATATGACGAATCGTTTTTCCCACGATATTGGAAGTATTCAAATCACCGTGGGCAACAATTTCAATTGCTTCGGAAGCGCCGTGATGTAAGCTCGCTACATTTTTCACATCACCTTTACGCACATACCCCAACAAAGCGGAAATTGTCGCTTGCTGCGGAGAAACGGCAATATCAATCGTGCCGCCTTGAATTAGGCCGATATACGCCATACGCTGAATCAGCACCATGGCTTTTTTCGCCCCTAAGCGTTTTGCCAACAATGCCGACATAATATTGGCTTCATCATCACTACTTAATGATAAAAACACATCAACATTCTCAATATGTTCTTCAAACAACAAATTTTGATCGGAAGCATCACCGTGAAAAACCAAAGTTTTCGCTAATTTTTCCGCTAAGGCTTGCGCACGTTCCGCATTACGCTCAATTAATTTTACCGTACAATGCTCTTCCAATTGTTTTGCTACGCCGGCGGCAATATTTCCCCCACCTACAATCATCACGCGTTTGTAAGGCTTTTCGAGACGTTGTAATTCGCTAATTACCGCTTTAATATGCTCTGTCGCACAAATAAATGTAATTTCATCACCGGCTTCAATAATCGTCGAACCTTGAGGGCGAATTGTTTTGTCACTGCGTAAAATCGAAACAATACGAAATTCAATATGCGGCATATGCTCTTTGAAAGCGGACAAGGCATGCCCCACCAATGCGCCGCCGTAATACGCTTTTACTACCACAACGCTGATACGGTTTTTGGCAAAATGCGCCACTTGCAATGCCCCCGGATAAGCAATCAGACGGGTAATTTCATCCGTCACCAAATTTTCCGGTGAAATCAAATGGCTAATAGGCACATTTTCATCATTGAATAACTTGTCTTTTTCCCGTAAATATTCCGAATTACGAATACGTGCAATACGGGTCGGCGTATTAAATAACGTATAGCCGATTTGGCAAGCCACCATATTGATTTCATCCGACGATGTCACCGCCACCATTAAATCCGCATCTACCGCACCGGCATCACGCAAGATTTTCGGTGAAGCAGGCGAACCCTGCACGACTTTTAAATCATGTTTTTCCTGTAAAGCCTGAAGTCGTGGTGATTCGTTATCCACCAAAGTAATATCATTATCTTCGCTGACCAGACTTTCCGCTAATGTCGTTCCCACTTGTCCGGCACCCAGGATCATTATTTTCATGCCTCGCTCCTTGTTAAGATAAGAGGTTGAATACCGATTTTCACCGAATTTAGACCGCACTTTAACACGTTCACTTGGCGACAGATTTCATCGGTTATTGCATTGGCTTGCGCCATTTTCTCTTCGGTTACCTGTTCATCGATTTTTTGAAATAAAATCGCATCCAATAACCGCTCCGCATGCATACCGTCGCGGCAATAATGTAGCACGCCCGCCTCATCAAATAGGGTTGCCACTTTCGCGATTTTTGTGGTTGCAATACCCAATGCGCCGTCTTCACCGCCTAATTCTCGAAACAACGCATTCTGTGGAAATCCGCCGCAAGCCAAGAAAAAAGCACGGCGAAACACTACATTTCCACCACAGGTCATTCTCATATGCTGCCAGGCAAAATCAAAATTAGGGTGTTCGGCATAACGAACCGCCAACCCTATCGGTTTTAAGGCTAAGCGCACCAACGAAGTATCCGGCTGAAAATGAAAGGTTGCCGCCGCCACTTCCAATGCGCCTTGCTCATAGGCATCATCCGCATCCAAAAAAGCGATTAGTTCGTTAGCAGATTGTAATGCGCCCCAATTTCGTGCCTTTGCGACCCCGCCGTTTTTATTCATTGACTCGACAAAAATCCGCTCCGGATACTGTGCGGCAAAGTAATTCGCCAATGCAAGCGTACCATCGGTCGAGGCATCATCAATCAGCCAAATTTTTCCTAAACAAGGTTGATTCAAAACAGATTCCACCGCCCGTGTTAATGTTTTTTCTACGTTATAGCAAGGAATAATCACATCTATATGAGGAAACATTTTCTCCCCCTTGGTTTATGCCCGTTTACGCAATTTTGCGTAATAAAACCCGTCACCGCCATTTTGTTGCGGAATAAACTGAAAACCGACCGCACTTTTATCATCGGTGAAGGGTAACGCCAGTAATTCGGCATCACGTTGTTCCTCGAGAAAAGCAGCGATTTGCTCACGATTTTCTTCAGCTAAAACGGAACAGGTAGCGTATAATAAAATGCCATTCGGCTTCAATTTCGCCCAAAGGGCTTTTAAGATACTTTTTTGTAATGCCACAAGTTGTACAATGTCCGTTTCTTGGCGTAACCATTTGATATCAGGGTGACGGCGGATAACACCGGTGGCGGAACAGGGCGCATCAAGTAAAATTCGGTCAAATTCCACCGCACTTTGTCCGATTTCCGCCAGCCATTGATCCGGTTTAGTCGCATCACCGCAAACTACAATTGCCCGTTGGTTTAAACGTGCCAAGTTTTCTTCCACCCGGCTCAAACGCTGTGCTTCAATATCCAACGCGATCACTTTGGCTTGCGGAGCAAGTTCTAAAATATGTGTCGTTTTCCCTCCCGGGGCGGCACAAGCATCTAAAATCCACTCATTATTTTTCGGCTCAAGCAAGGTTGCCGCCCATTGTGCGCTGACATCCTGTACCGTTACCGCGCCCTCTACAAAGCGAGGTAATTTTTGCACGGCAATAGGCGAGCTGAGGCGTAGCGCATTGGGATGAATCCCATTTTCTGCCTCAATTTCCGATTCTGCCAATAAAGTGCGGTAATTTTCCGTGCTGTTTTGTTGTGAATTAACCCGTAACCACATTGGCGGTTTTTGATTATTCGCCTCAATGATTTCACGCCAATTCGGATAAGCCTTTTTCAATTTATTGACAAACCATTCCGGATGTAGGGTGTGCCAATGTTTATCCGCTTGTGCCAAAATAGTGTCTTGTTCACGTAAAAAACGACGTAGTACGCCATTCACCAACCCTCTAAAACTATCCGATTTTAACGTTTTTGTTGCATTCACCACCTCATCCACCGCAGCATGTGCAGGGATACGCATATAGAGTAGTTGATACAGCCCGACCAGCAACAAACAATGCACAATGCGGGTTTTGCCTTTGAGCGGTTTATCCACAAGACGTTGGATAATTTGCTCCAAACGAGGCAGCACTCGGCATACGCCAAAACAAATTTCTTGCAGGAGCGGTAGATCTTGTATTTTTACGCTGTTCTGTACGGCAGGAATTAAGCCGGAAAGGGATTTCCCTTCATCAAGCACTTGTAAAATAACCTGTGCGGCAACCGCTCTTGTGGAAAGTGCGGTTGATTTTTCCCGTGTTTTTTTCATCGGCTGATTTTTTCTCGGTTTTTGAGATGAACGTTGAGCTTTCATTAGGCTAGCACCTTACCGACAGGAAACCAATCTGCCCGTCCGTTTAACAAATCTTGCACCGCCATCTGCTTTTTACCTGTCGGTTGTAATTGCAGAATATTCAACACGCCCTCAGCCGTGGCAATTTGAATGCCGGTTTTATCCGCACGTAAAATCATACCCGCCGGTTTATCTTGATGAGCTAACACTTCCGCTTGATACACTTTTAAGGTTTGCGAATTGCCTTCTTGATCTTCCGTGCCGAAATAAGCCATCGGCCACGGGTTGAACGCTCGAATATTACGTTCAAGTTGTGCAGCGGAAAGAGACCAATCCAATTCGGCTTCCTGTTTGGAAAGTTTATCCGCATAATTGCTTTGACTATCATCTTGTTTTTCTGCGCTGAATTTTCCGTTCTCAAGATTATCCAACACATCAATTAATGCCGGCGGAGCAAGTTCGGCGAGTTTATGATAAAGGCTGGTTGATGTTTCCGTTGGCAAAATATCACAATAAACTTTATGTAACATATCGCCGGTGTCTAAACCTTCATCCATTTGCATAATGGTTACACCGGTCTGAACATCGCCCGCCCAAATCGCACGCTGAATCGGTGCGGCACCACGCCAACGCGGCAAAATAGAACCGTGCACATTTAAACAGCCTAAACGCGGTGCGTCCAGAACCGCTTTCGGCAAAATTAAGCCATACGCCACGACCATCATTACATCGGCATTTAATGCCTTTAATTCAAGTTGCGCCTCTTCTTTGCGTAAGGATTTAGGTTGATAAACAGGAATGTTATGTTGCAATGCCAACTGTTTCACCGGACTGGCTTGCAATTTTTTGCCACGACCTGCCGGTTTATCAGGCTGCGTATAAACGGCGATCACATTATGTCGAGAATTGATTAAGGCTTGTAAATGTTGTGCGGCAAAATCAGGCGTGCCTGCAAAGATAATATTGAGTGGTTTCATCATGTTCTGCGTTATGTTTAAGAATATTCCCGATAATACGAAAGAGAAAGTAAAATGCGGTCAAAATTAACCGCATTTTTCGTTATTGTTTTGCCAATTGCTTTTTGTATTTTACTAATTTTTCTTTAATACGTTGGCGTTTAAGAGGAGAAAGATAATCCACAAACAAAATCCCGTTGAGGTGATCAATTTCGTGTTGAATACAAATGGCAAGTAAGCCGTCCGCATTTAAGGTAAATTCGTTACCGTCGCGATCAAGGGCTTTCACCGTCACTTTTTCTTTCCGCGACACAAGCGCACGCACGCCCGGAATGGATAAACAACCTTCTTCAATACCGGTTTCGCCTTCCGACGCCAAAATTTCCGGATTAATTAAGACCAATTGATTTTGTTTATCTCCCTCAATATCAATGGTAATAATACGTTGTAAGATATCCACTTGTGGTGCGGCTAACCCAATGCCTTCCTGTTGATACATGGTATCAAACATATCATCTACAATTTTGCGAATAGTGTCATTGACTTCGGAAACAGGCTCACAAACGACTTTTAAGTGTTCGTCAGGATAAATTAATACATTAAGTGCGGTCATAATTTCTCTTATTTTTTAAATTGCAATTCGTTGCGCGATTGTAGCACAGGAAGCCCTGTCTGTCCTTAATTTGGATGATTGATACAAGTTCCGTTATCCGAACTCCAATTCAACCGCACTTTCGCCCAACATATTGGCTAATTCCGTTAAAATTTCATCGGTCGGGGTAATCGACCACTGAACACCAAGGCGTAACAGCGCTCTGCCTTTTGAGCTTTGATAATACACATTAATCGGTAAGGTTCCGCCGCTAACCGGCTCAAGCATTTGTTTCAGTTGTTTAATAAACACCGGCGTGATTTGTTCGTCCGATAAACTAATGGCAAGCGATTTTGCATAGCGGGAACGGGCTTCATCTAACGTCATCATATCCCGTACGGTCATTTTTAAACCACCGGAAAAATCATCAAAACTCACTTGCCCCGATACCACCACTACCGTGTCTTTTTGCAGTTTTTCGCCAAACTGCTCCAAACTTTCGCCAAATAACGTAATATCTAAACGCCCCGAGCGATCATCTAATGTCGCAATACCCAGTCGATTCCCCTTTTTGGTAATCGCAATGCGCGATGAGACAACTAAGCCGGCTGCCGTACTAATTTGTCCGCGGCGATTCGGTGTCAGTTCTTTTAAACGGGTTGAGCTGTAATGAGAAAGCTCTTTTAAATAACGACTAACTGGATGACTGCTTAAATAAAGCCCTAGGGTTTCACGTTCGCCGTCTAAAATTTGTTTTTCCGTGTAAGGCGGCGTATTGGCATAGGCATTTTCAACTTCTTCATGGCTTTCCGTCAGCACCCCGAACATATCAGACTGCCCCATCGCTTCATCTTTGGCATGCTGATCGGACGCTTTAAGGGCATCTTCCAAATTTTTAGCCAGTGCGGCGCGATGCGGCCCCAATTTATCAAATGCACCGGACATAATCAGGCTTTCAAAGGTGCGCCGATTGATTTTTTTCAAATCGACACGGGCACACAAATCAAATAAATCCTTAAAGAACCCGCCCTCATTTCGTGCGTTAACCAATGCCTCGATCGGGCCTTCTCCCACACCTTTAATCGCACCGATACCATACACGATTTCACCGTTTTCATTCACACTGAAATGATGTTTACCCACATTAATATCTGGTGGGGTAACTTTTAATCCCATACGCAAACATTCATCGTACAAACCAACAATTTTATCGGTATTGTCCATTTCCGATGTCATCACCGCCGCCATAAATTCCGCAGGAAAATGGGTTTTCAGCCAAAGTGTTTGGTAGGAAACCAATGCATAGGCTGCCGAGTGGGATTTATTAAAACCATAACCGGCGAATTTTTCCACCAAATCGAAAATCTTCATGGCAAGTTCACCGTCAACGCCGTTTTTGATCGCGCCTTGTTCAAAGACAGAACGTTGTTTCGCCATTTCTTCCGGTTTTTTCTTACCCATTGCCCGTCGCAATAAATCCGCCCCGCCTAACGTATAGCCTGCAAGAACCTGGGCAATTTGCATTACTTGCTCTTGATACAAAATAATGCCATAGGTAGGCTCTAAAATCGGTTTCAGGCTTTCGTGCTGATAATTCACATCGGGATAAGAAACTTCTTCACGTCCGTGCTTACGATCGATAAAGTTATCCACCATTCCCGATTGCAGCGGGCCGGGGCGGAATAGAGCCACCAACGCAATAATATCTTCAAAACAGTCCGGTTGTAGGCGTTTAATCAAATCTTTCATACCGCGCGATTCCAACTGGAATACGGCTGTCGTTTCGGAGCGTTTGAGCAATTCAAAAGAATCCGGATCATCCAATGGAATTGAAGCAATATCCACCATTGGTTTTCCTTCTCTCGCCATACGTGCATTGACCATATCCAACGCCCATTTGATAATAGTGAGGGTGCGTAATCCCAAGAAGTCAAATTTTACTAAGCCGGCATATTCCACATCATTTTTATCAAAATGGGTAACCGGGTGAAGCCCCTCACTATCACAATAAAGCGGCGCAAAATCGGTAATTAAAGTCGGTGAAATTACCACACCGCCGGCGTGCTTACCGGCATTTCGGGTCACCCCCTCCAGCTTGCGTGCCATATCAATAAGCGCTTGTACTTCTTCATCGGTATCATAAGCTGCTTGTAATTGAGGCTCAACTTCAAAGGCCTTGGCAAGTGTCATTCCCGGATCAAGAGGAATCAATTTAGAAATGCGATCCACAAAACCGTAGGGATGCCCCAATACCCGCCCGACATCGCGAATCACCGCCTTCGCCGCCATCGTACCGAAAGTAATAATTTGTGATACCGCACCACGCCCGTAGGTTTCCGCTACGTGCTCAATCACGCGATCCCGTCCGTCCATACAGAAATCCACGTCAAAATCCGGCATTGATACACGTTCGGGGTTTAAGAAACGTTCAAAAAGTAAATCGAATTCTAAGGGATCGAGATCAGTAATTTTTAACGCATACGCCACCAATGACCCCGCACCGGAACCCCGTCCCGGCCCCACGGGAATATCGTTATCTTTCGACCATTGAATAAACTCCATCACGATCAAAAAGTAACCAGGGAACCCCATTTGGTTAATCACGTCGAGTTCCACTTGCAAACGCTCATCATATTCCGCGCGTTTTTCCGACCGCACTTTTTCATCGGGAAACAAAAACGCCAAGCGTTCTTCCAAGCCCTCTTTCGATTTCATGACCAAATAATCTTCCGTACTCAGCTCTCCCGTTGGAAATTGCGGTAAGAAATATTGACCAAGACGCAAGGTAACACTACAACGCTGTGCGATTAATAGGGTGTTTTCAAGGGCGGAAGGAATATCGGCAAATAACGCACACATTTCCTGTTCGGTACGGAAATACTGCTGTGCGGTGTAAAGTTTAGGGCGTTTGGGATCATCCAACGTATAACCGTCATGAATCGCCACGCGAATTTCATGGGCTTCCGCATCATCCGGCTTTAAAAAGACAACATCATTGGTTGCCACAAGAGGTAAATTTTGAGTCTCCGCAAGGATGCAAGCGGCTTTGATATAACGTTCTTCATCAAGTTTACCGGTTCGCGCTAAAGCCAGATAAAAATGATCAGGAAAAAATTCTTGGTAAAAACCAACCGCACTTTGTGTTTCTAGCGCATTTTCTTTCAATAATTTTTTACCCACATCACCTTTTGTCCCGCCAGATAAAATAATAACGCCCTCACGGTGTTCGATTAACCAATCTTGGTCAATATAGGGCAAATCGTCATAACCCCGTTGGTAAGCCTTCGACAATAGCAATGTGATATTTTTATAGCCCGTATTATTTTTTGCAAGCAAGGTCAGCTCGAATAATTCGTCACCGCATAACTCGCTGCGCACCCGCACATCCGCACCAATAATCGGTTTAATGCCGGCAGACAATGCTTCCCCATAAAAACGTACGACACCACAAAAATTGGTAAAATCCGTCAATGCCATCGCCACCATATTATTTTCTGCACAGGTTTTGACCAAAGGTTTCACCTTGGCAATCCCATCAATCATGGAAAAATCACTGTGTGTACGGAGATGGACGAAACGAGGTTGTATCATTTAGAATCCTTGAAAGTGCAGTTGATTTGAATACGTTTTATGTGCGTGTATTATACGGAAATTTAAGATGAAGGGAAAATAAAGGGCTGAATGACCAATGCCAATTCAGCCCTTTGTTTTATACCTTATTGTTTTTTATACCTCATAATATAGAAAACCGCTTTTGCCATTGTTTTGGACTGATGTGATGTTTGGCTTTAAAGTGTTGGCGGAATGCCGTTGTGGAATGAAAGCCAATTTGGTGAGCAATCTCGTCAATCGTCAATTTGGTACTTTCTAATAATTCCCGCCCTTTTTGGAGGCGGACTTCAATCAGCCATTCGGTGAATGCCATCCCTGTTGCTTGACGAAAATGTCGAGTAAATGTGCTACGACTCATCGTTAATTGCTTGGCTAGTTGATTAATCGAATAGTCTCCTTTTAGGTTAGTTCGTATAATATCTAACCATTCATTGATATTTTCATTAGCAGTTTTACGTGCGATAGGCTGCTCGATAAACTGAGCTTGTCCTCCTTCCCGATGAGGAGGAAGTACTAATAGTCGCGCCAATTGATTCGCAATCTTTACCCCATATTGTCGACGAACAATTGCAAGACAGCAATCCAGCCCTGCTGACGTTCCTGCGGAAGTAATAATATTTTCATCTTCAATATAAATCGCATCGCAATCCAATTTTACTTGTGGGAAACGTTGTCTAAAATCGGCTTCACCTAACCAATGGGTTGTGGCTTTTTTACCATTCAATAATCCGGCATAAGCAAGTGGATATGCGCCATAACACAATCCTACAATCATTGCTCCACGTTTTGCTGCTTGCTGTAATGCTTGTATAACGGCATCAGAGGGGATTTTCAATACATTATCCCAACCGGGGATAACAACAAAATCGGCTTGATCTAACAAACTCAAATCACCGTCAGCCACAATCGTAGCAGGGTAAGATTGTGTAGCCGTTGAGTCTTCCGCCGCAATCTTGACCTTAAATAAAGGAGCTTCCTCAATTTCTGTTGAAAACACCATATAGGGCACAGAAAACTGAAAAAAGTTAAACTGGGGATAAACTACAATTGCAACAGTTGGAATTGACATTTTTTCTCAATCTAATAAATTTGACCTAATCATTTCTATTTTTGAATAATAAGTCAATATTTTTCATTTTATTTCTCTTTCATAATGACTGTATCCCGCATAGGCGATTTAATTCATTCTATTTTTTATAGGAGGACACAAAATGAAATTAAAATCTACTTTTACACTTATGGCGGCAACCTTTGCCACGACAGCTAATGCCGAAATCAGCTATCAGCATATCCGTAATGCAACCGCAAAAATTGAAATGGCAGACAGCACTTTTTTAGTCGATCCATACCTTGCTCCTAAAGGCTCTTATGCAGGTTTTGAAGGGACAATCCATAGTCAGAAACGCAACCCTTTGATTGATATGGCAGAGCCGGTTGAGAAGATATTACAAGGCATCGATGCAGTGATCGTAACTCATACACACGCAGATCATTGGGACGAATATGCACAAAAAGTACTACCTAAAAACTTACCGGTTTTTGTACAAAATGCTGGTGATGCCCAAATTATCCGTTCACAAGGTTTTAAAGATGTTCGCGTAGTCGGTAAAAATACCGAATTTAACAAGGTAAAATTAAGTAAAACCGGTGGACAGCATGGTACGGATCAAATGTATTCTAACCCACAATTTGCCGAACTGGCAGGTGAAGCAATGGGCGTCGTAATGCAAGCAAATGGTGAGAAAACCCTATATATCGTGGGTGATACCATTTGGAATTATGAAGTGGATTTTGCACTCAATCACTATAAACCTGACGTCATTGTCATGAATACGGGTTATGCCCAGATGGAAGGCAACCCAGATAGCATCATTATGGGTAAAGCTGATGTCGCCAAAGCCCGTCAAGTTGCACCAAATGCGAATATTATTACAGTACATATGGATGCAGTAAATCATGCTTCGGTGACTTCAGATGAAATGCGAAAATTTGTGAAGGAAAATAACTTGACAAAAGTTGCCGTACCAAAAGAAAGTGAAATATTGAAATATTAGTGCACGACAAGAAATGAGTTAGACGAATCTATTATCCTCAAATTGAAACTTGTCTGTGTAAATGCGGTTGTAAAATCTTAGAGATTTTCAACCGCTCTTTTATTTAACAGTCTTATTTTCTTGCGAGGGGAGGAACGAACGTTAAACCTAAATCCCAAGGTTGTTCAATCCATGTATTTTGTGGGATATCAATGACATAATCGTCCACTAATTTTGCTCCTGCCGGTTTGGCAAAAACCGTGACAAATTTAGCATTCGGATACATTTCGCGAATCGCACGGGCTGTATTGCCGGTATCCACTAAATCATCTACAACGATAAAACCTTCACCGCCGTTTGGTACTTCCGCAGCGTGTAAAACTTGAAGCTCGCCTTGATTTTTATGATCGTGATAACTGGCGATACAAACGGTTTCTACGTGGCGAATATTGAGTTCGCGTGACAACACGGCTGCCGGAAATAAACCGCCCCGACTCACTGCAATGATACCTTTCCATTGGGAAGCCGGAAGTAAACGCTCTGATAATTTGCGGGCGTGCATTTGGAACATATCCCAAGTCACCACATATTTTTCGCTCATCATTACACCTATATCAATAAATAAAAATTGCGTAAGGATAACCTGAAACAAGGTTTTATGCTATTATTTCGTGAAATTTTTCGTAAAAAGGAGAAAATATGTCTGAAATTACTACCCTACAACCACAATTATTATGGAAATGGTTTGATCAAATTTGTGCTATCCCTCATCCGTCTCATCATGAGGACGAATTGGCAAATCTCATTGTCAATTGGGCGAAAGAAAAACAATTTTTTGTGGAACGTGATGAAGCGGGCAATGTGTTGATTCGTAAACCGGCAACGGCAGGAATGGAAAACCGCATGCCGGTAGCATTGCAAGCCCATTTGGATATGGTGCCGCAAGCCAACGAAGGCAATCCGCACGATTTCACCCAAGATCCAATCCGTCCGTATATTGATGGAGATTGGGTGAAAGCACAAGGTACAACCTTAGGTGCGGACAATGGAATTGGTTTAGCCTCCGCCCTTGCAGTGTTAGAAAGTGATGATGTGGCGCATCCGCCTCTTGAAGTTTTACTCACGATGACCGAAGAAACAGGTATGGATGGTGCATTAAATCTTCGCCGTAATTGGTTACAGTCAGACATTCTCATTAATACGGATACCGAGGAAATCGGTGAAATTTATATCGGTTGTGCCGGCGGCATTAATGCCAATTTGGAACTAACCATAGAACGAGAAACCAACTCTTTTGAGCATTGTGTTCAACTCACGTTAAAAGGCTTGCGCGGTGGGCATTCCGGTTGTGATATTCATACTGGCAGAGCTAACGCGATTAAAGTGTTAGCACGCGTATTAGCAAAACTGACACAAAGTCAACCGCACTTTGATTTAGCGGAAATTCGTGGCGGCTCAATTCGTAATGCAATTCCCCGTGAAGCCGCTGCCGTACTAGCGTTCAATGGTGATCTTAATGCCCTTGAAAGTGCGGTTAAAAATCTTGAAGTTTTACTCAAAGAAGAATTAGCGATTGCCGAACCAAATTTAGCCCTCTTTATTGAACCGACAGCCAAAGCCGAAACCGTATTCACCGCACAAAGCACAAAAACGGTGATTCATTTGTTAAACGCTTTACCAAACGGTGTGATTCGCAATAGTGACGTGATTAAAAACGTAGTGGAAAGCTCGCTCAGTATCGGCGTGTTAAAAACAGAAGGTGATAAGGTGAAAAGCACGATTTTAGTGCGCTCATTGATTGAAAGCGGTAAAGCTTATGTGACCGAGCTATTAAGTTCCGTTGCCGCTTTAGCCGGTGCGAAAACCGAATTCTCCGCCCCGTACCCAGGTTGGAAACCGGTGAACGATTCCGCCATTCTCAACTTAACGAAAAAACATTATACCGAAGTATTAGGCAAAGAGCCTAAAATCAAAGTGATCCACGCAGGTCTTGAATGCGGTTTATTGAAAGAACATTATCCGCATATTGATATGGTGTCTTTAGGCCCTACGATTCGCAACGCTCACTCACCGGATGAGAAAGTACAGATCTCGGCGGTGCAGACTTATTGGGAGGTGTTGGGGAAAGTGTTGGGGGATATTTGAGTAAATAGCTATATCATATAACAAAGTGCGGTTCACTATCCTAAAATTAACCGCACTTATATATCATAGTTTCTTATCTAATTTAAGAAAGTATCCTTTGCCATATTTTCTTATAAATCTTTTCTTTAAAATTGGTTCAATATGAAAGGAGAATGCAAGCTCTCCTTTTAATTTTTTAATTTTATCTTCCTTAAGATACCCTAATAAATAATGTTGTATTTTAGAAGATAATACCCTTTTTTATATCTTCCAATAGAGAGTTTACTATCATTTGATAACCTTATCCCTGTTACATGTCTATTATGAACCTTAGAAAAAAATACTGTTTTTTCTTTATTTAAAGATATATCACCTTGATAAATATCATGAAGAAGACTCTCCACTATTTTCGGTATATTAAATAATATGTTTACAGAATTTGTAGAAAATATAATATCATCAGCATACCTTGTGTAGGTTATACTCATAGAATTACATTTTTCTGATATAGCTTTATCAAAATATTACAAAACAGATAAAAAAACGCTATTTGTTTATTAAAACGACAGTTTTGTAAAGAAAACTATTCAGACCGAGGCTAGAATAATGATTGTTAGTAATCTTAAAAAGGGCTTATAGAGATAGGCTAAAAAATAGAGGCTTAGATAGCCTCTAAATTAAAATGATCAATTAATATTCAGCCCCGTCACTCACCACGAAACTGCAAATAAACCACTTGAGTTTGTAAATATTCCTCCAAGCCGTGTTTGCCGTCTGCACCGCCAATGCCGGATTTTCGCCAGCCGGCGTGGTAGCCTTGCATTGCTTCAAAATTCTCCCGATTGACGTACGTTTCACCAAATTTGAGTCGGGAAATCAGGGTCATTGCGCTATTGAGGTTTTGAGTATAGATAGATGAGGTCAAGCCGTATTCACAATCGTTAGCCAGCGCAATCGCTTCACCAAGCGTCTCGAAAGTCGCCACCGGAATTACCGGCCCAAAAATTTCACTACGCATAATCTCCATTGCATTATGCACGTTATCTATAATCGTCGGTTCAAAATAATAGCCGGTTTGCTCAACCGCTTTTCCACCGAGAACAAGGTTTCCGCCCTGCGCGACGGCATTTTCCACGATTGCCTGAACTTTCTGTAACCCTTTTTCATTCACCAAAGGCCCCATATCAATATCCGTTTTTGCAAGAGGATCGCCGTAACTGACCGCTTGCATTTTCTCAACCAGCTTCGCCAAGAAGGCCGCTTTGACGCTACTCTGCACATACACCCGCTCGGCACAGTTACACACTTGCCCCGAATTAATCACACGGGAATTGACCACCGCCGTTGCCGCCAAGTCCAAATCGGCGTCTGCCAACACAATCGCCGGCGCTTTACCGCCGAGTTCCAAATTCACCTTAATGATATGTTTACTCGCCGCCGCCATCACTTTTTGACCGGTCAGCTGGCTGCCGGTAAACGACACCATTCCGACTTTTTCATTGGAAGAGAGCGCTTCGCCGATTTCATTTCCAAAACCGGTTACGACATTAAAGACGCCCTTAGGCAAGCCGATTTGATGGACAATCTCCGCAAATAGCGCCGCATTATTGGGCGATTCTTCACTCGGTTTAATCACAATCGTATTACCGGTCACCAGCGCGGGCGCCGCTTTGCGGGCAATTAAAAAGAACGGAAAATTCCACGGCAAAATACCGGTTACCACGCCGATAGCTTTTTTATAGAGCAAAATATGTTCATTGCGGCGATCGCTCTGGATAATTTCACCTTCATAACGCCGTGCCCATTCCGCCATATAATCCAAATAATCGGCGGTAAAATTCACTTCTACGGTCGCTAAACTCAGGGTTTTACCCATTTCCGCCGAAATAGTTTCGGCAATTTCGCCCGCTCTGGCACGAATACCGTCAGCTATCCGGTGCAAATATTGGCCACGCTCCACCGCCGGCCACTGCTCCCAATCCGGCTGAGCCTGAGCCGCGGCGTCAATCGCTCGGGTAACGTCGTCCACATTGGCTCTCGGCACTTCGGATAAAATTTGCTCGGTCGCCGGGTTATATACGGCAAAAGTGCGGTTTGAGACCGACGGCACGAATGCCCCGTCAATATACATTTGGTATTGCTTAACCATTTATGACTCCTTTTACATTTGTACTCACGCCGTAAGATTACGCTGAAACCGCACGGTCGAGTATAAAAAGGTGATAAAAAGGTTAATTTTGTTAAAGTTATGTGAACAAAATCACAAAAAATTCGCCTTTCTTTTCTGTCAGAATGCCCGTTTCTGACAAAAAAGCGGTTTATCGGGCAGCGTGGGTATTTTGCACTCTTTCGCAAGCAACCGACCGCTTGTCGCGCTCAATAAAAAACCGATCCGCGATGGATCGGTTTCTTTGTGTTTTCAAGGTTATTTCAATACTTTCCAGCATCGGTAACCGTAAATGCCGATAACCACAAAACAGATTAGCGGCAGATTAGGATCGTCAGAAATTTTTCTAACGCAACCTAAATCTAATCAATAAGTTTGTGTCTAGCGAAACGCCCAACAAAGCCAAAAGACTTCTTTATACGCTAAAGAGTTATCAAATTTTAAGAAAGGGAGAAGGTACACTTCTTTTACTTTATCCAAAACTCCCTCTTCACCAACTTCCACAACGTCATCAACACAAGCGATCCTATCATTAAATTAGAAAAAATAAAGGCAAACATGGCAATGCCGGATAGGACATTATGATGATAAAAAACAACCGCACTATTTGCCATGGATGCCAATCCGAATGAGAATGCCCATAAGCCGATATTTAAGCCTTTCTCTATAATCCAAGGGAAAATACGTAACAAAAAGAACAGCTGTAAAAAGCCATAACCCCACAAGATTTTGACGAAAATATCCACTTCCCCTTGATTAACCGCTAAATAGGCGGATGCACCGACAAATGACGGAGCGAGAATAATTCCCATCGTGGCACGGAAAGGCGGCTCTAAGGAAGAAATACGTAAATGCTGGAGCAATACCGGCTCAAAAATAATCCACGAGATGAAACCTGCGCCGAAAAATAGGTAGCCAAGATCATGATACCCGAGTAAAGCAAGTGAGCTTGCACTGGTGAAATTCGCAGCCACAGAGGGTAAATAAAAAGGCGGGCGCGTTGATTTTTGCTCAAACACACCGCCTTTCCAAAGTTCACTGATTCTCAAAGAAGAAAACAATAATTGAGTAATCGTACCAAGCCAAATCATCACTTCCGCAATAACAGGATTCCAGCGATAAGCAATATCTCCGATTAGCATAGTTGTAATGGGAATTAATGCAATAAAAGAAAAGCGAACGGGACAGTGATATTCTTCTCTCACTTCGTGGAAGTAATAACGTAATTTATAACCATACATGGCAATAAAGAGCGACCAGACAAAGATAGCCGTAATGCCGATTACATCACTAATAGTTTGTACCCAAGGGAAGAAATTCTCCAAATGCCACCATGCCAAGGATAGCGCCGCTAATCCGAGAGGAATACCAAAATAGCCGGTAGGTAAAGGGAAAGGTTTTGTTGTATTCATTAAATCATCCTCATAAAAATCGTTGAGTAAGTCTAACAATAAATAGTATGGTTTCTTAAAATCTCAAATTCTTGTAAAAAAATGACCGCACTTTAAATTCCCATTGCTAAGTCATTAATCCGATCATCATCAACAAAAAAGCCCCTTTCGGGGCTTTTTTATCTACCTTGCAAAATTAATCTTCCATTTCGGAATTTAATAATGCCGCTAGGCTTTGCGTTGCATCGTCAGCGATAAATTCAAATTCCGCTTCGATATCCGCATCGCTTGCAAAAGCAGAGATAGGTTGTTCAATTGCTTCCACCGCTAATTCAGCTGCTTTTTGGCGGTTTTTAATGCGGTTTTGGTGATAGGCAAAACCGGTACCAGCCGGAATCAAGCGACCAACGATAACGTTTTCTTTCAAACCACGTAATTCATCACGTTTACCTGCCACCGCCGCTTCGGTCAGAACACGCGTAGTTTCTTGGAATGAAGCCGCAGAGATGAAGGATTCCGTCGCAAGAGACGCTTTGGTGATACCCAATAATTCGCGCTCAAATTCAACCGGTGGTTTGCCTTCCGCTTCACGTTTACGGTTTACGATTTTCACGCGTGCCACTTCTACCTGCTCTCCTTCTAGGAACTCAGAGTCGTAAGCATTTGTGACAATCGCTTTACGCAACATCTGGCGAACGATAACTTCAATGTGTTTATCATTGATTTTTACCCCTTGTAAGCGGTAAACATCTTGAACTTCGTTCACAATGTATTCGGTTACGGCACGTATGCCACGTAAACGCAAAATATCGTGTGGTGTTTCCGCACCATCGGAGATCACATCACCACGTTGTACCATTTCACCTTCAAATACGTTGAGCTGACGCCATTTCGGAATCATTTCTTCGTACACTTCACCTTCAGTCGGCGTGATTAATAAGCGACGCTTACCTTTGGTTTCTTTACCGAAGGATACAATACCAGAAATCTCCGCCAAAATTGCCGGCTCTTTCGGTTTACGGGCTTCAAACAAGTCTGCAACGCGCGGAAGACCGCCGGTAATATCCTTCGTTCCCACAGATTCTTGCGGAATACGGGCTAAAGGTTCGCCCACTTTCACCGCTGCACCATCGTCTAAACTTACGATTGCTTTACCCGGTAAGAAGTATTGTGCAATAACATCGGTTTCCGGTAAGAAAACGTCATTACCGTTTGCGTCAACCAATTTAATGGTTGGACGCAAATCTTTACCCGCCGTTGCACGTTCACCCACATCTTGTACCACAATGGAGGATAAACCGGTTAATTCATCGGTTTGGCGTGTTACGGTTAAGCCGTCCACGATATCCACAAATTTTACGAAACCGGTCACTTCAGATATAACCGGCATGGTATGAGGATCCCAGTTCGCGACGGTTTCACCCGCCGTTACTTCTTGACCGTCCCCTTTACTTAATACCGCACCATAAGGCACTTTATAGTGTTCTTTGGTTCGACCGAATGCGTCAGTAACGGTTAATTCCGTATTACGGGAAGTTAACACTAATTTACCTTCATCATTCGTTACAAATTTCGCATTGGCTAAGTGTAATGTACCGGTATTTTTCGCTTGTACGCTGGATTCTTTCGCTGCCGCAGACGCCGCACCACCGATATGGAACGTACGCATGGTTAACTGCGTTCCCGGTTCACCGATAGATTGCGCCGCAATAACGCCTACCGCTTCACCTTGATTGATTAAGTGACCGCGCGCTAAGTCACGACCGTAGCATTTAGCACAGACGCCATAATTGGTATCACAGGTTACCACAGAGCGTACTTTCACACTATCTACCGAATTTGCATCTAACACATCACACAGTTTTTCATCTAATAACGTATTACGTGCAATTAAGACTTCTTCCGTTCCCGGTTTATAGATATCTTCCGCAGCTACACGACCTAATACTAACTCGCGAAGTGGGACTTTTTCATAGCCACCCTCAATTAATGGGGTCATCACTAGGCCTTCATGCGTACCACAGTCATCCTCAATGATCACTAAGTCTTGTGCTACATCAACTAAACGACGGGTCAAATAACCGGAGTTTGCCGTTTTCAATGCAGTATCCGCCAAACCTTTACGCGCACCGTGGGTTGAAATAAAGTACTGAAGTACGTTCAACCCTTCACGGAAGTTCGCAGTGATTGGCGTTTCAATAATCGAACCGTCCGGACGCGCCATCAAACCACGCATACCCGCCAGCTGACGAATCTGTGCCGCAGAACCACGCGCACCGGAATCCGCCATCATAAAAATACTATTAAACGATGCTTGTTTTTCCGGTTTACCTTCACGGTTCAGCACTTCTTCCGTAGAAAGATTTTCCATCATCGCTTTTGCAACACGTTCGTTCGCAGCAGCCCAAATATCAATCACTTTATTGTAACGTTCGCCCGCTGTAACAAGACCGGATTGGAATTGCTCTTGGATTTCCGCTACTTCGTCTTCCGCCGCCGAAATAATTTCATATTTCTTCTCAGGGATTACCATGTCATCAATACCGACAGATGAGCCGGAACGAGCCGCATAAGCAAAACCAGTATACATAATCTGGTCGGCAAACATCACCGATTCTTTTAAGCCTAAACGACGGTATGCTTCATTAATTAATTTAGAGATCGCTTTTTTGCCTAATGTTTGATTAAACAACGCATAAGGCATACCTTTCGGAGCAATCATCCATAAAATCGCACGGCCAATCGTTGTATCCGTTAATGTTGTTACGGCATCAAGTTCACCAGCTTCATTTTTTACATATTCGGTGATCCGCACTTTTACACGAGAATGCAATTCTGCCTGACCGGTAGAATAAGCTCTTTCCGCCTCACGCGGATCCTGCAATAACATTCCTTCGCCTTTACCGTTCACTTTTTCTCGGGTCATATAATAAAGCCCCAATACAACGTCTTGTGACGGTACGATGATAGGATCACCGTTCGCAGGTGAAAGAACGTTATTGGTTGACATCATCAACGCACGGGCTTCTAATTGAGCCTCAAGGGTTAATGGAACGTGAACCGCCATTTGGTCACCGTCGAAGTCCGCATTGAACGCCGCACACACGAGCGGATGTAATTGAATCGCTTTACCTTCGATTAAGATTGGTTCAAACGCTTGAATACCCAAACGGTGAAGTGTTGGAGCACGGTTCAACAGAATCGGATGTTCGCGAATCACTTCTGCAAGAATATCCCAAACAATCGCCTCTTCACGCTCAACCATTTTCTTCGCTGCTTTAATGGTTGTGGCATAACCGCGACTTTCCAATTTCGCATAGATAAACGGACGGAATAATTCCAATGCCATTTTCTTCGGTAAACCGCATTGATGTAGGTGTAAATACGGACCTACGGTGATTACGGAACGGCCCGAATAGTCAACACGTTTACCTAATAGGTTTTGACGGAAACGACCTTGTTTACCCTTAATCATATCCGCTAAGGATTTTAACGGGCGACGATTAGAACCGGTAATTGCACGACCGCGACGACCGTTATCCAATAACGCATCGACCGATTCTTGTAACATCCGTTTTTCATTACGCACGATAATATCTGGCGCAATAAGATCCAATAAACGTTTTAAACGGTTGTTACGGTTAATTACTCGACGGTATAAATCGTTCAAATCGGAGGTCGCAAAACGTCCGCCGTCTAACGGTACTAACGGACGAAGATCCGGTGGGAGTACGGGTAATACGGTCATCACCATCCATTCCGGTTTATTGCCGGATTGAATAAATGCTTCTAACAATTTTAGACGTTTAGTAATTTTCTTACGTTTTGTTTCAGAATTGGTTTCCTGTAACTCTTCACGTAATTTTTCGCATTCCACATCAAGATCCATACCTTTTAATAGATCTTGGATCGCTTCCGCCCCCATTTTTGCTTCAAATTCGTCTTGCCAACGATCTTCGGCATCAAGATATTGTTCTTCCGTTAATAATTGACCGCGCTCTAAATCCGTCATGCCCGGTTCGGTGACGATGTACATTTCAAAATAAAGTACGCGTTCAATGTCACGCAACGGCATATCCAATAATAAACCGATACGGGACGGAAGGGATTTTAAAAACCAAATATGTGCAACCGGTGAGGCTAATTCAATATGCCCCATGCGTTCGCGGCGAACTTTGGTTTGGGTGACTTCAACGCCACATTTTTCACAAATAACGCCCCGGTGTTTCAAACGTTTATATTTACCGCATAAACATTCGTAATCTTTTACCGGCCCGAAAATACGTGCACAGAAAAGACCGTCACGCTCAGGCTTGAAGGTGCGATAATTAATGGTTTCCGGTTTTTTCACTTCACCAAATGACCAAGAACGGATCATATCCGGTGAGGCTAACCCAATTTTAATCACATCAAAATCTTCGCTGGTTTTTGACTGTGCTTTTAAAAACTTAACTAAGTCTTTCACAAATATTCTCCTGTCGGAGTTAAAGGTTTAAAGTGCGGTTAAAAATTACCGAGAATTTTGACCGCACTTCGGCGATTTCATTTTTCTTTCCTTCCCCATCATTTGGAGAAAGAAAGTTTCCTAATTACTCTTCGTCTAACTCGATATTTAAACCAAGCGAACGGATTTCTTTCATAATTACGTTGAAAGATTCCGGCGTACCCGGATCCATTTGTTGGTTGCCGCTGACGATGTTTTTATACATCTTCGTACGACCGTTCACGTCATCGGATTTCACGGTTAACATTTCTTGTAAAGTATAAGCTGCGCCGTATGCCTCAAGCGCCCATACTTCCATCTCACCGAAACGTTGTCCCCCGAATTGCGCTTTACCGCCTAACGGTTGTTGCGTAACGAGACTGTAAGAACCGGTTGAACGGGCATGCATTTTGTCATCAACCAAGTGGTTCAACTTGAGCATATACATATAACCCACGGTTACCGGACGCTCAAATTTTTCTCCGGTACGCCCATCGTATAGGATAATTTGACCGGAAGTCGGTAAACCGCCGAGTTTTAATAACTCCTTGATTTCCGTTTCGTCCGCACCATCGAACACAGGTGTCGCAACCGGTAAACCTTTACGTAGATTGTCAGCCAAACGCAGCACTTCTTCATCGGTGAAAGTGCTTAAATCCACTTTTTGTGAACCTTGCCCTAAATCATAGGCTTTTTGCATATAGTTACGTAATTTTTCCACTTCTTGTTTTTGTTTGAGCATGGCATTGATTTGATCACCAATACCTTTCGCCGCCAAACCTAAGTGGGTTTCAAGAATCTGCCCGATATTCATACGGGACGGAACGCCCAGCGGGTTTAACACAATCTCAACCGGCTGACCGTTTTCATCGTATGGCATATCTTCCACAGGGTTGATTTTTGAGATAACCCCTTTGTTCCCGTGGCGACCCGCCATTTTATCACCCGGCTGGATTTGACGTTTCACCGCCAGATAAACTTTCACCACTTTCAATACGCCCGGTGCAAGATCGTCACCTTTGATGATTTTCTTACGTTTCGCTTCTAGTTTATGTTCAAACTCTTTGCGAAGTTCTTCGTATTGCTCGGCAAGCTGTTCCAACTGATTTTGTTTATCTTCATCCGCAATGGTTTGTTCTAACCATTTAGTACGATCCAACTTATCTAATTGTGCCGTATTTACACCGCCTGCGATAAGAAGATTACGAACCCGTGCAAATAAACCGGCTTCTAAGATTTCCAACTCATCGGAAAGGTCTTTCTTCGCCTCTTTTAATTGCATTTCTTCAATTTCTAGCGCACGTTTGTCTTTTTCTACGCCATCACGGGTAAATACTTGTACGTCTATAACGGTACCGCTGACGCTATTTGGTACGCGCAATGAAGAATCTTTCACATCAGAGGCTTTTTCACCGAAAATCGCACGCAACAATTTTTCTTCCGGCGTTAATTGAGTTTCACCTTTCGGGGTGACTTTACCCACTAAGATGTCGCCGCCTTTTACTTCCGCCCCGACATAAACGATACCGGACTCATCCAATTTGCTGAGTGCGGATTCACCCACATTCGGAATATCGGCGGTAATTTCTTCTGCGCCTAATTTCGTATCGCGAGCCACACAAGAAAGCTCTTGAATATGAATCGTCGTGAAACGATCTTGTTGAACGACACGTTCAGAAACTAGCATAGAGTCTTCAAAGTTATAACCATTCCACGGCATAAACGCCACACGAATATTTTGACCTAACGCCAGTTCCCCTAAATCGGTTGAAGGACCATCGGCCAAGACTTCACCGCGATTAATCGGATCGCCTAAATTCACACAAGGAATTTGGTTGATACAGGTATTTTGATTAGAACGGGTGTATTTGATTAGGTTATAAATATCAATACCCGCTTCACCTGCTACGGTTTCATCTTCATTGACTTTAATTACGATACGTGAAGCATCCACATATTGAACGGTACCTCCACGCTTAGCAACAACCGCTACCCCGGAATCAAGCGCAATTGGTTTTTCCATGCCCGTTCCCACCAACGGTTTATCCGCCCGCAAAGTCGGAACCGCCTGACGTTGCATGTTTGCCCCCATCAAGGCACGGTTCGCATCATCATGCTCAAGGAATGGAATCAACGCCGCCGCAACAGACACCACTTGCTGTGTTGAAACGTCCATATAGTGGATGTCTTCCGGTTTATATAAACCGGACTCACCACGCTCACCACGCGCCGTAACAAAAGCATCGGTAAAACGATTGTTTTCATCGAGATTTGAGTTTGCCTGTGCAATGATATAATTTGCTTCATCAATTGCCGATAAATATTCGATTTCTTCCGTTACTTGACCATCAATAACTTTACGATACGGGGTTTCTAAGAAACCGTAGTCATTAGTACGGGCAAATGCAGAAAGGGAGTTGATCAAACCAATGTTCGGACCTTCCGGCGTTTCGATTGGACACAAACGACCATAATGGGTGTTATGTACGTCACGCACCTCAAAACCAGCACGTTCACGTGTTAAACCGCCCGGACCTAACGCAGAAATACGGCGTTTATGAGTCACTTCCGACAATGGATTGTTCTGATCCATAAATTGTGAAAGTTGTGAAGAACCAAAGAATTCTTTCACTGCTGCAGAAATCGGTTTCGGATTAATTAGGTCTTGTGGCGTAATCGCATCTAAATCGCCTAAAGATAAGCGCTCTTTGACCGCTCTTTCCACCCGCACTAAACCGATGCGGAATTGGTTTTCAGCCATTTCACCGACAGAACGAATACGACGATTCCCTAAGTGGTCAATGTCATCCACTTCACCACGACCGTTACGGATATCAATGAGTTTTTCCATAACACGAATAATATCTTCGTTGCTTAAAATTCCCGTACCTTCACCTTCAGGAACACCCAAAGAGCGGTTAAATTTCATACGACCTACTGCCGATAAATCATAACGTTCCGCAGAGAAAAATAAGTTATGGAATAAGGCTTCCGATGATTCCGGTGTCGGTGGTTCGCCCGGACGCATCATACGATAAATTTCGTAAAGCGCACTGGTTTTATCGTAGGTTGGATCAACACGTAGGGTTTCTGAAATATAAGGACCGTAGTCCAAGTCATTGGTGAACAAGGTTTCGATGACGTTGTAGCCGGCTTGCGCTAATTTCGCTAAGACTTCTAAAGAAAGCTCACCGTTTGCCGGACAAATAATTTCACCGGACTCCAAATCGACATAATCTTTTGCTACCACTTTGCCTACAATATATTCGGTAGGCACAACAACTTGGCTTACATTATCTTTCTCTAACGCTTTAATGTGACGGGCAGTAATACGACGGCCACGCTCGACATAGACTTTACCGTTCGCTTCAATATCAAATGACGCCGTTTCACCACGTAAACGATCGGGCACTAGGGTCATTAATAATTTATTATCAACGATTTCAAAGGTTACTTTATCAAAGAATAAATTTAAAATTTCTTCGGTGGTGTACCCTAATGCACGAAGAATAATGGTTGCCGGTAACTTACGACGACGGTCAATACGTGCATAAAGATTATCTTTCGGATCAAATTCAAAATCCAACCAAGAACCGCGATAAGGAATAATACGTGCGTTATAAAGCACTTTACCCGACGAATGGGTTTTACCTTTATCGGAATCAAAGAACACGCCCGGGCTACGGTGTAATTGTGAAACGATAACACGCTCGGTACCATTGATGACAAAAGTACCGTTATCCGTCATTAATGGGATTTCCCCCATATACACTTCATTTTCTTTAATATCTTTAACGGCGCGTGAAGATGACTCTTTATCGTAACTTACAAGACGTAATTTAACACGTAAACCAGCAGCGTAAGTCGAACCACGAATTTGGCACTCACGTACATCAAATTCCGGTTCTTCTAAACGGTAGTCGACATATTGTAATTCGGTATAACCATTGTTGCTAACAATTGGAAAGACTGAACGGAAAGCAGCTTCTAAACTTTGCTGACCTTCAGGATCTTTTTGAATAAATTTATCAAACGAATCTAATTGAATAGTTAATAAATAAGGTACATTTAAAACTTGCGGACGTTTGCCGAAGTCTTTACGAATTCGTTTTTTCTCAGAATAGGAGAGACCCATTGGTTGGTTTTCCTCTATCAATTTTAGTGAGACTGAGCTGATACAAGAAAAAGTGCGGTCAATTTTGACCGGATTTTAACTCATATCAAGGTATGGACACCGTTTTCAGGAACCGCACTCTGAACCTTACTTCTGTAGTGGGCTACTCAAATTAAAACGTCTATAATTAACTTGAGTGGGAAACAGATAAGATTAAACGGAAAATTATTATCTGTTTTTTGTGCCTATTTTGATAGCACAAAATGGCTGATGGTAACCCACCAGCCATTAAGCCTGAGAAACAGGGCATAAGAGAATCAAAAATTATTTGATTTCTACTTTTGCACCGGCTTCTTCTAATTCTTTCTTAAGCGCTTCAGCTTCTTCTTTAGAGATGCCTTCTTTTAACGCTGCAGGTGCAGATTCAACTAAGTCTTTAGCTTCTTTTAAGCCTAAACCTGTTGCACCGCGTACTGCTTTGATTACTGCTACTTTATTTGCACCAGCTTCAGCAAGTACTACGTCGAATTCAGTTTTCTCTTCAGCTGCCGCCGCACCGCCAGCTGCAGGTGCTGCCGCTACCGCTGCCGCTGCTGAAACGCCGAATTTTTCTTCCATCGCTGCGATTAATTCAACGATTTCTGTTACAGTTTTAGAAGCAATCGCTTCAATGATTTGTTCGTTAGTTAATGACATAACAATCAATTCCTAAAATAAATAAAGTTAAATGAAGTAAAAAACGCTTAGAAATTAAGCCGCTTCTTGTAATTTGTCGCGTAATGCTGCAAAAGTGCGGGCAAGTTTGCCTGCTGCCGCTTCTTTCATTGTGCCCATTAAACGTGCAATTGCTTCTTCGTAAGTTGGTAATGTTGCTAAGAATTCAACATCCTGAATCTTACCTTCAAAGGCGGCACCTTTAATTTCAAACTTATCGTTTGCTTTAGCAAACTCTTTGAACAAACGCGCAGCTGCGCCCGGGTGTTCATTAGAGAACGCGATAAGTGTTGGACCTACAAACGTATCTTTTAAGCATTCGTAATCTGTGCCTTCAACCGCACGGCGTAATAAAGTATTACGAACCACACGCATTGTTACACCCGATTCACGAGCCGCTTTACGTAATTCAGTCATTTTCTCAACAGTCACACCGCGTGAATCCGCGATAACCGCTGAAAGTGCACCTTTGGCTGCTTCATTTACTTCAGCAACAATTGCTTGTTTGTCTTGAAGATTTAATGCCATTGGCTTTTAGCTCCTGAATACACTCCGATTTCTCGGAATTAATTTACCTAATCTAAGATTAGGACGACTTCGGTGCCCAGAAGCAAGAAAAATTCTTATTCTGTACACCATCTACGTAGGATGATTAAGATTGCTCCCCTACGGTCTTGGACGGGGCTTGAATAGGTCAAGCACCAACCAGAAATTGGGTTATAGCCTAAAGCCATAACAAAGGTGCAAGATTATAAGGTGAATCCTTTTTCTTGTAAAGCTATTTGGCGAAAAAAGATCCAAAACTACACCTTATATTATTTTCTTACTGCGATAGCTTCGATTTCCAGCCCCACATCTTTTGGTAAACGTGCCACTTCTACACAAGAGCGGGCAGGAAAAGTCGGATGATTATTCTCTTTAAAGAAACGCTCATACTCCGCATTCACCACGGCAAAATCATTTAAATCTTTCACGAATACGGTGGTTTTTACAATATCCGCTACGCTTAAACCGGCTTGCTCCACGATAGCTTTTACATTTTCTAAAGATTGGCGGGCTTGTGCCACAATATCGGTCGGTACTTCACCCGTTGCCGGATTCACCGGAATTTGACCTGAAGTCAAAACCAAATTCCCTAAATCTACCGCCTGAACATAAGGGCCAATTGCCGCAGGGGCTTTCTCGGTATGAATAATTTTTGTCATAGTCTGTTCTCCTTTCCTTGCTTTTCATAGAGAAAAATGCGGTGAAATCAACCGCACTTTTTATTAATCAATTTCTTTCAACACATCATCAGAAAGCTCTTTCTGCGAACCTTCTTTTACTTTTCCGTCATTGACTTTAAATTCCAAATTTTGGAAATAAGCTTCACGGAAAGTGACATAAGGATCTTGCGCTTGATTTAACAATTCCGTATTATCCAAATTCTTCGCACGGGAGTCCAATACTTGAACACCATATTTAACCAGTGAAAAAGGACCGTCCACCGCCCACTCCCAGAACGGATACATATAGGCGGCATCCACAATTGCACCGGTTAATTGACGCGGGGTTGTCGCATTATAAAGCGGCAGTACCATATAGGCACCGGCATCAACCCCATAACTCCCTAATGTTTCACCAAATCCGCGTTGTTCATAGACTTGTAATTCTTTGCTCGCACTGGCGAAATCAAATAAACCGCCGATACCGAATACGGTATTAATCCAAAAACGATTAAAATGCACAAAGGCTTTTTTAGGCTCGCCTTCAATCATACGGTTTACAAAACTCACCGGTTCATCCAAATTATTCGCAACGTTAGTAAGCCCTTTTGTTAGCGGTTTAGGTAAATAATCACGCCAACCTTTTGCCGCCGGTTCTAACACGTAGCGATCCACTACTTTATAGTTAAAATCCCACATTGTGCGGTTAAACCCTTCCATTGGATCATTACGCTCTCCATTTGGCTTGGTTGCACAGCCGGTTAATACCATCGCACCCAAAAGTGCGGTCAATATTAGTTGTTTTTTCATAAAATATCCTTTGAGCAAAAACCTCATTCCGAAGATAATTTAGGGCGAGCCTACGCCTACAAACTATAGGCTTTAATATACGGCAATTTACCTTTTTTCAACATATCTTGAATACCGCTTTGGTGATCATTGGTGCCTAAACCGCGTAATTCAAAGATCACGCCGATACTGTTATCATACAGCACTTCATCTTGCCCTTGATTTTGACGGCTGGTGACATAGCGTCTCGCCCCGACACCTATCGCCCAGCAACAGCTGTTATACTGCACGCCAAGATACTGTTCTACCGGTTTTTTCAGAGCTAAGTCTTGATAATATTTTCCGACCACCGCCCAATTGTCCGTCACTTCCCAAGCTGCGACCAAGCCTAATTGTTTAATATCTTGATTATAGGCATTGGCGGATCGCCCTAAGTTTTGGTCTATATAAGCTTGGCTCGCATAACGATAATTTAACTGAATTAAATTATTTCTTTCCGGATTATATTCAATACTGGTATTGACTAATGAGGTTTTCTTCAACTGGGTATCATATTGATAGCTACCATGCCAGTTCCAATTATCATTGAGTTTCCAATTTGATTCCAACGCCCAAGAGGAAGAAGAACGCTGCGTACTGTTTGCCGGATTGCTGTCAATTCGGGAATCGGTTAAGTGATAAGTTTGTCCGACAGAGAAATTGAAACGTTCTTTTGAATGTCTGTCATAAAAACGGGTTGTCCCCCCCAAAGTCACTTGGTTGGCCGAAGCAATACGGTCTAACCCGCTATAACGGCGATCACGGAATAAAGAATAATAATCTTGTTGAACCAACGAGGAATCATAGCCATACCCCAAATAATCATTGGTACGGCTTGAGCCGATATTGCTTTGATTGCGATACGGGCGATATAAATACTGCACGCGCGGTTCAAAGGTTTGCGTATAATCTTTTAAAAATGTGGTATCCCGTGCTAAAACGGTCTGTAAATCCACTTTAATTTGTGGAATAACCCGATTTACCCGGCTTTCCACCTCTTCTGCACCAGCTCCTTTTCCTTTTTTCTGTTGGTAATGGGTGGCATAAAGTTTAGTTTCAATATTCAAGCTACCGTATTTATTCGACATTGCCGTGGCTAAACTAGGCTCAAGGTGAAAACGCCAAGCCGTTGGCATAAGGCTACTATCATTATCAAAACGTACTGCCTGTGAGAATAACTTAAAGTCTAACCAACCATTCGCTAAATCATTTTTATAATAGTTAAAATCAATTTGCGGCATTGCACGATAAGGCCCGATATCCACCTCATCAAAGATTTGGAATTGGCGTGCAGAAATGGCGAAATTGTAATTTGGCTGGTAATAAGCAATACGTGCATATTGGTTGGCATAACCGTCCGTGCTACTCCCATAGTCGGAAGTAAAATCCGTGAAATAGCGTTTATCGCTTACTCGCGTATAGTCGATATTCAAACGCCAATTTTCAAGAAAAGATGAGCTATGGTTCCAATAAAACAAATGACGTTTACGATTATCGCCATAATATTCACGATAGCGATCACGCGCTAAATACTCGCCGGCAATTTTGCCTTCTCCAACCGGCGTTAAATAGCGGAATTCACCGTTTAATTGCCAACCTCGGTGCGACATATATTTTGGTATAACGGTCACATCATAATTCGGTGCTATATTCCAATAAATCGGTTGGGAATACCAATAACCGTCACGGCTAGAACTTCCTACATTCGGCATTAACAAACCCGAACGGCGGCGATCACCGATAGGGAGTTGCAAATATGGCGTATAAAATACCGGCACCCCCAGTATCTTAAAACGTGCATGCCACATTTCCGCATATTCTTCTTTAATGTACTGACGAATTTCCGAAGCATCCACCGCCCATGCGTTATCATTCGGTAAACAGGAAGTAAAGGTGGCATTTTTCATCACACGGGTATTATTGCGCAATTCAATTTCCTGTGCTTTCCCCCGGCCTTGACGTCCTACCAATTGATAATCGGCTTCCGTCACATTACCGTCTTTCGAGTCTAAATTAAAATCCGCATTTTGCCCCAACATATTGATTTGATCGTCTTTATAATCAAATCCGCCACGCACATAAGCGAAACGCTGCAATGCCGTCCCTTCACCGATTTGCTTTACCTCTACGGAATGGGCTATCAAACGTCGATTACCTTGCTTTAAATCGGCGTTGCCTTTATAAATCGCATTCGTTGGTTGATTAATTTCCGCATCATCCGCTTCAATATAAACGGGTAAATCATTCGGATTCCCCGATACCACCTCACCGGAAAACGTTGGCACGCCCAGCAAACATTGCGAGCGTAAATCCGCCAAAGCCGTTTGGCTATAAAGTGCGGTCAAAATAGAAAGCGAAATTAAAGTATATTTTTTATTCATAATTTAATTCTTTTTATCGATAAAATCCGAGCGATTATACTGGAAGATCATTTACAACGACAATCATTTATATGGTCATTGACTAATCCCATTGATTGCATAAAGGCATAACAAGTGGTTTCACCTACAAATACAAAACCGTGTTTTTTCAGTGCTTTTGACATCGCTTTGGATATCTCGGTTCTAGTCGGTATAACGGATAAATCCGGCACATCATTCACAATCGGTTCGTGATTGACGAACGACCAAATAAAATCACTAAAATTTTCACCGCACTTTTCCATCGCCAAATAAGCATTAGCATTTTTAACAATGGCTTCCAATTTAGCACGATGGCGAATCAGCCCCGTATTTTGCATACAGGCATCAATATCAAGTGCGGTCATTTTTGCTACCTTTTCAGGGTCAAATTGATGAAATGCCGCCCGATACGCCTCACGTTTTTTTAACACCGTAATCCACGATAAGCCAGCCTGTTGCCCTTCTAAACAAATTTTCTCGAATAATTTTTGGCTGTCAAATTCCGGCTTACCCCATTCATTATCGTGATAAGCAATATAAATCGGCAAATCTCCCGCCCACGAACATCTTGTCATAGGATCCTCTCTTTGAGTTCGCTATAAACCTTCGCAAAATTCGGCATCACTCCACGCCATAAACGGAATGAATGTGCCGCTTGCGCCACTAACATCCCAAACCCGTCATTCACATTTACCAAACCTAAACTTTTACAAAAAGTAATAAACGGCGTATCCGCTCCTTTGGCGTATTGCATATCATAAAAGGCGTACCCCAATTTAAGAATATCCGCCGAGACAGGCGCGGTATTTCCACTTAACCCTGCGGAAGTTGCGTTGATAATCAGATCATAAGGTTGAACAGGAATCTTATCTATCGCCACCGCTTGAATCTCGCCGTAAGGTTGAAATTTATCAATCAAGGCTTGGGCTTTCACCAAAGTGCGGTTGGCTAGTACGATAGTTTGTCGGGCTTGCAATAGGGGGAACAATACGCCTTGAGTTGCGCCACCGGCGCCTAAAATTAAAATACGCTGATTCGGTTTTATCCAATTTAAACGTTCTAAATCCGTCACCAAACCGATCCCATCCGTGTTATCGGCATAAAGCCTACCGTCTTCTAATTTCTTCAGCGTATTACAAGCTTCCGCAAGTTTTGCCTGTTCGCTATGTTCATCGGCAAGCCGATAAGCTCGGGCTTTAAAAGGCGCAGTCACATTACAGCCTTTTGCTCCCTGAGAGAAAAATGTGACAAGCTGTTGCTCAAAGGTATCAAGATCACCTAATTTTGCCTCATAGATCATCGCTTGTTGGGTTTCTGCCGCAAATTTGCCTTGAATCAACGGCGATAAACTTTGTGAAATGGGATTGCCCCACACCGCATAGTAATCCATATCTTATCCTTGTCTAAACAATTGGTTAGTCATCAAATCACGAATCTCAGAAGGATTTTTCGCTTTGCCTACCGCTAAATCTAAGACAGGAAAATCCTCGCCAAATTGCGACCGCACTTCCTCCCCTGTCCGACAGGGCGGCGCACCGGTTAAATTTGCACTCGTTGAAGTCAATGCAAAACCTGCTGATTCGCATAACGCTTTTACCTCCGAATGATCACTTAAACGCACCGCAATTGTGTTAAATTTTCCGGTAAGCAAGGGGGAAACATCCGATTTTGCCGGTACAACCCAAGTAATTGGGCGATCATAACGGGCTGTAAGCCTTGCCATTTGCGTTTCCGTCACCGCTGAAAGATCAATAAAAGGCTGTAAAAATGTCAAAGTCGGCGCAATCAAAATTAATCCTTTTTCCATAGGACGTTGTTTTAAATCGAGTAATTTTCTGACCGCACTTTCACTTAACGGATTGCACCCCAAACCAAATACCGCTTCGGTAGGGTAGGCGACAACTTGATCTTGTAATAAACAGGCGACAATTTGTTGTAAAGTCATTTGGAAATCTCAAAAATATGGCGGCAGGTTTTATTTGCACATTGCATCTGTTGTCCTTTTTCATTTTCACTTTTTAATAACGCGAGAGAAAAACCGCATTGCGGGCAAAGCGTTTCATAGGGCTTAGCCGGTAAGGAAAATTTGCAATGAGGAAAATTATCGCAGCCATAAAATGTTTTCCCCTGTCGCCCACGGCGGGCGACTAGATGCCCCTTTTGACATTGCGGGCAAGCGATTTTTTCTGCCGGTTTTTGTTCTTCGTGTACGACAAAATCACATTGCGGATAATCACTACAACCGATAAACATGCCGAACGCACCTTGTTTCAACTGTAATGGATTAGCGCATTGCGGACAAGCTTCATCCAGTTCTTTCAATACTTTATATTCCATACGATGCAGAGGGTGTAAATAATCGCATTGCGGATAGCCACTACAACCAAGAAACAACCCTTTTTTGCCCTGTTTAATTTGCAAAGTCAAACCGCACTTCGGGCAATACTCTTCTTGTTTTGTATGATGAAAAAGGGATTCAACCATAATCACTCCGTATTCGATAATATTTCTTCCAATGTCTCTTGCGCCTCCATCCAACCCGTCTCCACGGTCTCCAAAGCTTTTTTGGTCTGCACTTGTTGCGCCAAAAGTGCGGTCAATTTTTCTTTATTTTCTACACTATAAAGTGCTGAATCCGCAAGGCTGTTTTCAATTTCCGCCAGCTGCCCGGCCAATGTATTCATTTTTTCTTCCAATTGCGTGATTTTTTTCCGGAGCGGAGCGGTTTGTTGGCGCAATTCAGCTTCCCGGCGTTTTTGTTCTTTGCGACTTTGATTGGAATGGGCACTTTCTGTCGATGTATTTTCTTCTACTGATTTTGTAGAAACTTGGCTATTTTGTTCCGTCAACCATTTTTGATAATCCTCTAAATCGCCTTTAAACGGTTCGACTTGTTTGTCATGTACCAAGTAGAATTCTTCCACTGTATTACGTAGCAAATGGCGATCGTGCGACACTACGACCAACGATCCTTCATAATCTACCAACGCTTCCGTTAAAGCTTGGCGCATATCAAGATCTAAATGATTGGTCGGTTCATCCAATAACAGCAAATTCGGGCGTTGCCATACAATCAAGGCCAAAACCAAACGTGCTTTTTCGCCACCAGAAAAAAAGGAAACGGGCTGATTTACTTTATCACCGTGAAAAGCAAAACTACCGAGATAATCACGCAGTTGTTGCTCTGTTTGCTCCGCTGCGAGTTTTTGCATATGCCACAAAGCGGATTCTTCCGCACGGAGAGTATCAAGTTGATGTTGAGCAAAATACCCCAATTGCACACCTTTAGCGAGCTGTATCGTACCGGAAAGTGCGGTAAGCTCTTGCGCCAAAAGTTTAATCAAAGTGGATTTTCCCGCCCCATTCTTACCCAGCAATCCTATGCGGGAACCCGGCACAAGATTGAGTTTAATTTTACGCAAAATTTCAACCGCACTTTCCCCTTTACCATAACCGGCACTAGCTTGTTCAATCATCACCAAAGGATTGGGCAACGAAACGGGAGGACGAAAGGTAAATGTAAAGGGATTATCCGCATAAGCCGGTGCAATTAACTCCATTCTCTGCAAGGCTTTCACACGGCTTTGTGCTTGTTTTGCTTTGGTAGCTTTAGCTTTAAAGCGATCAATATAGCTTTGCAGATGGGCAATTTTTTGTTGTTGCTGGCGATACATTGCCGCTTGTTGAGCAAGTTTAGTCGCACGCTGGATTTCAAAAGAAGAATAATCCCCGGTATATTCGTTTAGCTTTTGGTGTTCTATATGCAAAATTTTATTCACGATAGGATCAAGAAAATCACGGTCGTGGGAAATCAATACTAACGTTCCTTGATAATTCACCAGCCAGCGTTCAAGCCAGATGACAGCATCTAGGTCTAAGTGGTTAGTGGGTTCATCAAGCAATAATAAATCTGACGGACAAAGCAACGCCTGTGCCAAATTCAATCTCATTCGCCAACCGCCGGAGAAAGATTTTACACTATGCGTAGTCTCAGCCTGTGTAAAACCTAATCCGTGTAGCAGCGCTTCCGCACGGGATCGGATTGTCCAAGCATTGATCGCATCCAACCTGTCATGAATATGTGCAATGGCATTACCATCATTGCACTCACTCGCTTGAGTAAGTTCTGACTGTAAACGGCAATATTCTCGATCCCCTTGAATCACATAGTCCAAAGCGGAAATTTCTAATGCCGGCGTTTCCTGATTCACCCATGATATAGCCCAATTCGATGGGTAAGTAACGTCTCCGCCTTCCGCCTGAAGTTCTTTTTTTAATAAGGCAAATAGCGAAGATTTACCAGAACCGTTTTTTCCCACTAAGCCTACTTTTTGTTTTGGATTAATGGTTGCCGTAGCATTTTCAAGTAATTCTGTTTGCCCGCGTTTTAAGGAAATATTACTAAATACAATCATTTCTCTAAGATATGTCTAAAATTTTGGCTATTTTGCAACATTGTGAGAAAAACACAAAATTTGTTTTGATTCTTTCATTTTACAAAAAGGGAAATATACCTCCGTTGAGGCAAAGGACAAGTGATACTGAATGGGGGACAACCCCAAATCAAGGCAATAAAAAATCTGCACCTTAATCTGTCGGCGTTTACCAACATTTAGGTGCAGATTAAATTAATGATGTTTTATTAAGTTAAGAAACTTAATGACTTCACCGAGTAGAGATTACCACTGGTAACCTACCCCCACGCCACCGGAATAGTGACCTGCAGAGTTAGCCGTACCAGTTAATTTCAAGATAACCTTACCGTTATCGCTGGCTCTTGAATAACCTACGGCAACCGCTGACGCACCGCTATATCCGCCTGCGGCTGCGGCTACCATTGATTTACCCGGACTCATTACTTGTGGTAATGAAGAAGCGGCTGCGGCATTTGCACCAATTCCACGAACGCGTTTATCTAACTTGTCAACACGATTGTTCACATTATAGATATCGCCGCGAACTTGGTTTAATTGGTTCATATTCACAGCGTCAGTGCCTTTCACACCATTTGCCACATTACTAATGACTTTGTTACCGGCATTGATACCACCAGCCGTCACACTCGGTCCGCCTTTAATCGTTAAACCGTCATTGTTAACGGTGGTATTACCGATATTCACACTACCGTTATTTCCTAAAGTGATATTTTCGGCTAATTTCACTTTTAGGCTACCGCCTTCGTTGACAACGCCAATGTTATTATCGGTTAATGTACCTTTTGCACCACCTGTGATATTCAAGGTTTCATTTAACTTTTTATTGATAACCTCACCGTTATCGCCTTTGAACTTCAAGCCGTCATTTAAGGTGGCTACTTCTTCAACGTCGCCATTCGGTTTTTTGTAAACAATGCGCGTTTTACTTTCGCCGTTTTTACCGTCATTACCGTCCAGACCTTTAGCACCGTCTTTCACAGAAAGATTAGCTGATACGCCGTCTTTACCGTCTGCGCCTTTCGGGCCGGTTAAGCCGATTGAGCCGTCTTTGCCGTTAATCACAACAGATGATCCATCTTTACCGTTTACACCGATTGAACCATCAACACCGTCTTTACCCGGCTGACCATTTTGACCTGGTTTGCCTTTTTCACCGATAACTAAGTTGTTACCCGTTGAAATTTCGTAACCGTTATCGATCTGTTTAACAACAATGTTATTACCTTGATTTAGGTTGAAAACTTCATTGTTATTGATACGTTTATCGGTTGCAGTATCTTGGCCGTTAGTTGCCAAATTAAAGCCGGTATTGTTCATCGCCGTATATAACTGACCGCCATTGATCGCATCTTTACTGGTCGGGGTAATATCTCCATCTTTTACATTAGAGATTTTCTTGTCGCCTGCATTAACACCATTATTTGTGATAGAAGGACCGTCTTTAATTGTCACACCATCATTATTAACGGTGGTGTTACCCATAGTAAGATTCCCTTCTTTCAATGTGGTATTACCAAGGGTAATGCTACCGTCTTTCGTCAAATTAAGATCTTTGTTCAAACTTACTGCAAAGTCTTTACCACCGGATGCATTTGTACCGTTTGGTGTCACTTTCACATTGGTATCACCTGCGGTAACACTTTCTTCTTTTGCAAGCTGTGCTTTCGCTTCATCCGATAAGTCCACGGCATAATCAGTAACATTGTTGCCTTTATCTATTGAGGTCACTTTAATTTTACTTGAACCGTTACTTACCGTACTTGTGTTCGCATTAACCGTGTAAATATCCTGACCGTTCGCACCTGTCTCTTTCTTGATATTGACATTGTTGCCTGCTTTCACTTCGGTTTTTGAAGACGCCGCTGACGCGTTTAACTGACTTAAGTTCACCGCATCGGTTGGATTAGTACCATTTGCAACACCGGTAATTTTTTTATTACCTGCATTGATACCGCCAGCCGTCACACTCGGTCCGCCTTTAATCGTTAAACCGTCATTGTTAACGGTGGTATTACCGATATTCACACTACCGTTATTTCCTAAAGTGATATTTTCGGCTAATTTCACTTTTAGGCTACCGCCTTCGTTGACAACGCCAATGTTATTATCGGTTAATGTACCTTTTGCACCACCTGTGATGCTTAACGTCTCGTTCAGTTTCTTCGCAATTTCTTTACCATCGTCGCCTTTGAACTTCAGACCGTCTTTTAAGGTCGCCACTTCTTCAATGTCGCCATTCGGTTTTTTGTAAACAATGCGCGTTTTACTTTCACCGTTTTTACCGTCATTACCGTCCAGACCTTTAGCACCGTCTTTCACACTAATATTGGCAGACGCACCATCTTTGCCGTCAGCACCTTTCGGACCGGTTAAGCTGATTGAACCGTCTTTTCCGTTGATTGCCACCGCGGAACCGTCTTTGCCGTTCACGCCGATTGAACCGTCAACGCCGTCTTTTCCATTAGCGCCTTTCTCACCGATAACTAAATTGTTACTCGTTGCAATTTCATAACCATTGTCGATTTGTTTAATCACAATGTTATTACCCGCATCCAACGTAAAGTTTTCATTGGTCGCTAAACGTTTACCAGCAGCCGTTAAACCATCAACCTCACTTGATTGACCGTTCGTACCCGTTACCGCTTTTGTGACTAAGTTAAAACCAGCATTCGCTACCGAGGCATTCAATTGGTTAAGATTCACCGCATCCGTGCCGTTCGTACCGTTTGCGACGTTAGTGATGGTCTTATTACCTGCATTGACACCGCCTTTAGTCACACTCGGTCCACCGGTAATAGTTAAACCAGTGCTGTTTAATAACGTATCACCAAGCGTTATGCTACCTGCACTCGTGAGGTTCAGATCTCTCGATAATTTCACTTCCAACGTACCGTTGTTGTTATTCACACCAA
>NZ_MLHS01000100.1 GCF_001999335.1 Rodentibacter sp. Ppn85
TCCTAAAAGTGGAAGCAATAATAAATATTTAAAAATGTGATCATAGTCAAAATAAATTTTACTTTTTTATCTTTTATAACATTTATTTAACATTTGATTTATTTTTATTTATATTTTTATCAAACTTATATTCAAAATTAGTTTTAAACTTCTTAAAAAAGACCGTTCTTTTCTATTGTTGCATAGAAAGAATTTAGTTTAATAAAACAACAATTGCTATGAAATGCAGAAGTTTTATTTTTTAGCCAATCTCAGCTTGTTCTAATACGACTTTTTGTAAAACTTTAATTCCGGCTTCAATATCTTTCCATTCTGTAAATTCCAGTGGGTTGTGACTAATACCTAAATGCGATGGTACAAAAATCATACCTGTTGGACAAAGGGTCGCCATATGCATTGCATCATGTCCTGCTCCACTAGGCATAATTTCATATGAATAACCAAGTGATTTAGCTGCATTTTCAATGTGTTCAATCATTTCTTGCGGCAGGACAACCGGGTTATCTTTTGAGATCAGTTGGAATTCAATAGATAATCCGCGTTTTTTGGCTACATTTTCGATTTCACTTTGTAATACTTCCAAAACAGAATCACGAGCCTCCGTATTTGTGCCCCGAATATCAACAAGTAATTCACAGTATCCGGGGACGACATTCATAACCCCCGGTTTAGCGGTCAGATTTCCGACAGTAGCAACGGTCGAATGCTTAACATTGATTGCAGCTTGTTCAATGATAAGGGAAAGTTCCGCACCGCCTAATAATGCATCGTGACGATAATGCATTGCTGTTGCACCGGAATGATCGGCCTGTCCGTTAATTTTCACAATTCCACGAATTGGCGCTGCAATCCCTGTAACTACGCCAATCGTTTTATTTTCATTTTCTAAACGAGGTCCTTGTTCAATATGAAGTTCAAAGAAACATTTGAAATCTTTTGTATCACGTTTAGCTTGATTAATTAAATTAAAATCCATTCCTATTTTGCTCATTGCTTTGGCTAAGGTATTGCCTTGTTTATCACGTAATTGGCTTAATTTTTCTTGATTTGTCATACCACACATGACTTTACTTCCCAATGTAGCAAAGTTAAAACGGCTGGATTCTTCACAGGTGAAAACGATTAATTCCAACGGATGGCGAGTTTGAATATTTTGCTCGCACAATTGTAAGAGTATCTCTAATCCCCCAATAACGCCTAAAGGCCCGTCAAATTTTCCTGCATTTACCACCGTATCAATGTGAGATCCAAATGCAACAACAGGCAAATGATCTTCTTTCCCCGCTTTACGAATAAAAAGATTGCCGATAGCATCTCGTCTGATTGATAAATTGTATTGGCGACATAATTCAATGAGCATATCATGTGCCTTTTCATCTTCAGAGGTAAATGCCAAACGGGTTAGTTCACTTGAAGAAGATGAGATTGAGGCTAATTTTTCTATTAAATGTTGTACACGCTGAAGGTTAATCGACATAGTTTTCTCCTGTTATTATTTATTTTTTGATTTTTATCATTTTTTATTTATAAGATCATTTCTATCCTATTTTTTCTATGCATAATGACAATTTTGTTAAATATTTGCTTAACTTAAAAGGAGTAGAAAATGAAAACAAAGACAATGTTACTGCTCAGCAGTTCAAAATACAAGGAAACCGGGTATTTAGAACATGCCGTACCTTGGTTACAATCTTTTTTAAATGATTATCGCGGTAAAAAAATCGCTTTTGTACCTTATGCGGGAGTACGCCGCAGTTTCGATGAATATGAGAAAACTGTACGTGAGGCATTGTCAGATATAGAGATAGAAATTGTTTCTGTCCATCATGGTAAACAACATCGAGATGTTATTGAACGGGCAGATGTGATAGCAATTGGTGGAGGCAACACATTTTGCTTATTAAGGCAGCTTTACGAACATAATTTAATTGAAGCCATTCGGGAAAAAGTGAATGGCGGAACGCCGTATTTTGGTTGGAGCGCAGGAGCAAATGTGGCAGGATGTTCTATTATGACGACCAACGATATGCCAATCACTTATCCACCTTCTTTTTCTGCATTGCAACTATTTCCTCATCAAATTAATCCTCACTTTATTTCCGGTAAAATGCAAGGTCACAACGGTGAAAGTCGCGAAGAGCGTTTGGCTGAGTTTTTACTCGTCAATCCGACCGCACTTGTTTATGCTTTACCGGAAGGATCGGCGTTACATATTCAAGGAGAACAGGCGACAGTGCTAGGTGAAAATCCTATTTTACGTTTCAGTGAAGGTATGCAATGTGAATCCTTTGCTGTGAATCATACTTTTTCTTATTAACCTAAAAGGAACATTAATTATGGAAATGTTTAAATCTTTGGTGGCTATTATTGGTATTTTGGCTACTATTTATTTTTTGATTAAAAAGGCGGAAACAAGAACCGTGTTAATCGGTATTGGTTTGTTGATGTCAATTGTTACGCTAAACCCAATGGGCGCACTTGATGCCTTTGCAAAGAGTATGACGTCCGCCGGTTTAATTATGGCGATCTGTTCCAGTATGGGGTTCGCCTATGTAATGAAATACACCCAATGCGATACGCATTTGGTACATTTACTCACTAAACCGTTAAGTGGATTAAAATTTTTCTTAATTCCTATCGCCACTATTATTACTTTCTTTATTAACATTGCGATTCCTTCTGCTGCCGGTTGTGCGGCGGCGGTGGGTGCAACATTAATCCCTGTATTAAAAAGTGCGGGAGTTCGCCCCGCCACTGCGGGAGCCGCTATTCTGGCCGGAACTTTTGGTTCTATGATGAGCCCGGGCTCTTCCCACTCTGCCATGATTAGCGAAATGTCGGGTTTAACTATTACTCAAGTGAACCTTTCCCACGCTCCTTACAATATGATTGCGGGGGCGATTGGTGCGATTGTATTGACGATTTTAGCCCTCGTTTTTAAAGATTATGGCGAAGAACATCGCAAAGCCTATCTTGCCGAACAAAAAGAAAGCGAAACAAACACGGCACAAGGCGTAAATGTGCTATATGCTATTGCGCCATTATTACCATTAATTATTTTGGTCGTTGGCGGAACCTCTTTACAACAAACTCCGGGTCTTGAATGGACGAAAATGGGCGTACCGCAAGCAATGCTTATCGGTGCTATTTACGGCATTATCGTTACCCGTATTTCACCGGTCAAAATCACTGAAGAATTTTTTAACGGAATGGGCAATTCTTACGCCAATGTACTCGGCATTATTATTGCCGCAAGCGTATTTGTCGCAGGGTTAAAATCAACTGGCGCAGTAGATGCTGCTATCGCTTTCTTAAAAGAGTCTAATGAATTTGTACGTTGGGGAGCGACTATCGGGCCATTTTTAATGGGCTTAATCACCGGTTCCGGCGATGCCGCTGCTATTGCCTTTAATAGTGCTGTTACACCACATGCGGTAGAACTAGGTTATACCCATGTGAATCTTGGAATGGCTGCCGCGATTGCTGGTGCGTTAGGTCGTACAGCTTCACCGATTGCAGGAGTCACCATTGTTTGTGCCGGTCTTGCCATGGTAAGTCCGGTTGAAATGGTGAAACGTACTGCTCCGGGAATGGTGCTTGCCGTCTTATTCTTGGCATTGTTTATGTTATAACCCCTCAAATTTCACCGCACGATACACAAAGTGCGGTATTTTTTCATTAAGTATTTTTAAGGAGAAAAAAATGAACTTAGATTTATCCCAACTCACTCATTGGCGTCGTGAATTTCATCGCTTTCCTGAAATCGGTTGGAGCGAATTTTGGACAACGGCACGTATTGCGGATTATTTAGAAAGCCTTGGTTGTTTTGAAATTTTAATGGGCAAGCAAATTATTAACCCTGATTTTGTTCGTGGACGCAAACAAGCAGTGGTGGATAATGGTTTGGTGAAAGCAAAAGCCTATGGTATGAATGAAAAATGGCTCGACAAAATGGAGGGATACACCGGCTGTGTAGCAGTATTTGATTCCGGTAAACCGGGTAAAACCGTAGCTTTACGTTTTGATATTGACTGCGTCAATGTGACCGAAACTCGCATACCTACACATATTCCGAATACAGAGGGGTTTGCGTCTATTAATGATGGTTTTATGCATGCTTGCGGTCATGATGCGCATATTACTATTGGCTTAGGGACAGCATTATGGATCGCTCGGAACAAAGATAAACTCAGCGGTAAAGTAAAAATTGTTTTCCAACCGGCAGAGGAAGGCGTGCGTGGTGCTGCGGCTATTGCAGCCAGCGGTGTGATTGATGATGCGGATTATTTTGCCGGTTCGCATATCAGTTTTTGTGCAAATTCCGGTACGGTAATTTCTAATCCAAAAAACTTTCTCTCAACAAGTAAAATTGACATTCGCTACCATGGCAAACCGGCACACGCCGGCGCAGCACCCCATTTAGGACGTAATGCGTTACTTGCCGCAGCCCATGCTGTTACACAATTGCAGGGCATTGCCCGCCATGGTGAAGGGATGAGCCGTATTAATGTCGGCGTACTGAAAGCAGGGGAAGGGCGCAATGTAATCCCGGCAGAAGCTGAGCTGCAACTTGAAGTGCGCGGTGAAAATAAAACAATTAACGAATACATGACCGAGCAAGTGATGCAAATTGCCAAAGGTATCTCCGTTAGCTTTGATGTGTCTTATGAAACGGAAGTTGTGGGTGAGGCAGTGGATATGAATAATGATGAGGAATTAGTGCAATTAGTGGAGGAGATTGCCTTACAACAACCACAAATCCACAGCGTTAATGCCGATTACGCCTTCAACGCCAGTGAAGATGCCACAGTTTTAGGCAGACGCGTGCAGGAGCACGGCGGGAAAGCGATTTATTTTATCCTTGGTGCCGATCGTAGCGCCGGTCATCATGAAGCGGAATTTGATTTTGATGAAACACAATTACTCACAGGAGTAAATATTTATAGCGGATTATTACAGCGGTTATTGGAGTAATAGCCTATTTTCTAAGGCGGTTTATACCGTCTTTTTTTTCAAAAATATTCTTAAAATCGACCGCACTTTCTTTCAAAACTAGGTTATTTTTCTTAGAATGTTGTTAACTTTCACTCCTCTAATAAGGATATTCTTATGATAAACAGACGTCATTTTATTCAAATCGGTGCAACCACTATCCTGGCATTAAGTACAAGCCGTTTCACGATGGCAAAAGGCAAGCCTGATATTGATTTACGTATTGTGGCAACCACGGATATTCACAGTTTTTTAACGGATTTTGATTACTACAAAGATGCCCCAACGGATAAATTCGGTCTTACTCGTGCGGCGAGTTTAATTCGTCAGGCTAAAGCCGAAGTAAAAAATGCGGTATTAGTGGATAACGGGGACTTAATTCAAGGCAATCCTATTGCTGATTATCAAGCGGCGCAGGGTTATAAAGAAGGCAAAGCAAATCCGGCAATAGAATGTTTAAATGCCATGAATTATGATGTAGGTACACTTGGCAATCACGAGTTTAACTATGGTTTGGATTATTTGGCAGATGCGATGAAACAGGCAAAATTCCCGATTATCAATGCAAATGTCGTAAAAGCGGGGAGTGATGAGCCGTATTTTACTCCTTATGTGATTCAAGAAAAATCCGTGCTGGATAACCAAGGTAAGAGCCATAAATTGAAAATCGGTTATATCGGCTTTGTACCGCCACAAATTATGGTATGGGATAAGGCGAATTTGCAGGGCAAGGTGGAGGCTCGTGATATTGTCAAAACCGCACAACAATATGTTCCTGAAATGAAGAAAAAAGGGGCGGATATTGTGATTGCATTGGCACATACCGGACCGTCTGACGAGCCATATCGTGAAGGTGCGGAAAACTCGGCATTTTACTTGGCGGATGTACCGCACATTGATGCGGTGATTTTTGGTCATTCACACCGTTTATTCCCGAATAAAGAGTTCGCCAAATCACCTCATGCCGACATTGTGAAAGGTACGGTAAAAGGTGTGCCGGAAAGTATGGCGGGTTATTGGGCGAATAATATCAGCGTAGTGGATTTAGGTTTAACCGAGCACCAAGGGAAATGGATTGTTACGGAAGGACGGGCAGCCCTCCGCCCTATTTTTGATGCGGAAAACAAAAAAGCCCTCGCAGAAAATGATCCGGAATTGACCGCACTTTTACAGCCAGTTCACGAAGCGACCCGCAAATTTGTGTCGCAGCCGATTGGTAAAGCGACCGACAATATGTACAGCTACTTAGCTTTGGTGCAAGATGATCCGACTATCCAAATTGTGAATCAAGCACAAAAAGCCTATGTAGAAAAAGTCGCACCAAGTGTGGCGGCAATGGCAGGCTTGCCGATTTTAAGTGCGGGAGCGCCATTTAAAGCCGGTGGACGTAAAAACGATCCGACAGGATACACGGAAGTGAACAAAGGTGAACTGACATTCCGTAACGCAGCGGATCTCTATCTTTATCCGAATACCCTTGTGGTAGTAAAAGTGACGGGCGAACAGCTCAAAGAATGGCTTGAATGTAGCGCAGGAATGTTCAATCAAATCGATCCAACCACGGATAAACCGCAATCACTGATTAATTGGGAAGGTTTCCGTACCTATAATTTTGATGTGATTGACGGTGTGAATTATGAATTCGACATCACTAAACCGGCACGTTATGATGGCGAATGTAAACTCATTAATCCGGACTCGCACCGTGTGGTGAACCTGACTTATCAAGGTAAGCCGGTTGATCCGAAAGCGGAATTCTTAATCGCTACCAACAATTATCGTGCTTACAGTAATAAATTCCCGGGTACAGGCGATCAACATATTGTGTATGCCTCACCGGATGAAAACCGTCAGATTCTTGTGGATTATATTAAAGCAACCAGTGAGAAAGACGGTGCGGTCAATCCAAGTGCGGACAAAAACTGGCGTTTTATTCCTATCACAGGCAATGATAAATTAGACGTTCGTTTTGAAACTTCGCCGACAGAACAGGCGGCACGATTTATCCAAGAAAAAGCACAATATGCGATAAAACAGGTTGGTACGGACGAAGTTGGTTTTGCGGTGTATCAGATTGATTTGTCGAAGTGATGGACATAAGGTGGGTGGCCCACCTTTTTATATAGGGAGCATAAGTGCGGTCAATTTTCACATTGATCATTAAAAATCTCTTTTGCCACAAAAATGGCATTTAGGGCTTTAGGGAAACCGAGATAACTAGTGCAATGGATGAAAGTCTCTACTATTTGTTCACGGCTCAAACCTACGTTCAACGCGGAGTGAATATGAACATTTAGTTGTTTTTCACAACCGCCTTGTGCTGTTAGTGCTGCTAATGTAACTAGTTCGCGCTGTTGGAGATCTAGGTGTGGGCGGTTATAAATTTCACCAAAAGCAAAGCCTATGATGTACTTTCCTAAATCGGGTGCGATATCTGACAACGCATTCATTACTGCCTTACCTTGTTCACCATCAATATTGTTGAGAGTGATTAACCCCTGTTGTAGCAATTCTTCATTTAACATTATTTACTCCTTAATTATCCGGTTGCGAAATTGCAAGGATAGAATAAATTCTGGAGTAAACTCCAATGCAAGAACTTTTTTATGAAAATTAAAGAATTTTCCCAAAAATGTGGTTTATCTATGGATACGCTACGTTACTACGAAAAAGAAAATCTTTTGCGTCCGAATAGGGATATCAATGGATATAGAATATATGGAGAGCGAGATATTGACTGGGTTGGTTTTATTCTACGGTTGAAAGAAATAGGTGCATCTATTTCTCAAATTAAAAAGTATGCAGAATTGCGTTATTTAGGTGAGCACACTGTTCGTCAACGTTATGAATTACTTCTTGAGCATCAACAAAAACTTGCAGAACATCAGGCATACCTAGAAAAAAAACTGAAAATTTATCAAAAAATAATGGATTGACTTGTAGTAAGTAGAGGGTTTATTCATATTGATTTTAAACGGCGGAATAATCTTAATTTGCACGTAAAAAGTTACTAGTGGCAGCAATTTATTCTATATGTGTGGTCAATTTTTTCTGAATTTTTAAATTCCTGCAAACCATCTATACCATTTCCCTTTTACTTTATTGGGACGGTTGGTTTTTAAGAATTGATAAAATTGTGTGAAATTGTCATTAAAAATCGTATCCTTCGGGATAAATTGATAATGGCGTTGCCCGTTTGGGGTGTGAATACGCATATACCAATATTTTCGGTTGTTTACCGTCACACTCATTTTTTCCAAGGCGATTAAATCGTCAAATTGATAATGATGTACCAGTCGGCTTGCGCGGAAGATAAAAATGCCTTTGGAATTAAAATAATAACGCTCAGCACTAAATATTTTCCCACAGCTAAAGGGAATGAGTTTTTCACCTTCAAATTCCTTATTATTTCGAGTTTGCACAAACCGAATAGCAGGGATAACCGTAAGGATTGAGAAAATACCTAATGCGATGATAACAATAAGAATATCCATGGTTTTTGAGAAAGCAATTGAAATGTGCAAATTATAGCAAATTTGCGTAGTAAAATTTTGTATTAATGGGCGTTAATCTTGCTTGCTAAAGGCAAAAAAACAACCGCACTTTTGGCAAAGTGCGGTCAATAATTTCATTATTTTTCTTTTGGTAATCTGACAAGGGCAAAAAAGAGACCACCCCAAATCACGCCAAGGGCAATGATCATCATGATAATTGCGCTAGAACTCATTTTATTCTCCTTTTGCTTCCATCGTTAATTGGGTTTCACTTTTCCATTTTAAACGAGACAGGATAAATGCAATCACAAGCAAGCTAATTGCCATGCCCCAACCAAAAATATTAACAAACCAATTTGGGTAGCCTTCATAGCCTTCGGAAAATACTTTTGCTCCTTCACTGAATAACATAAAGGCAAGAATACCGGTAGTGAGTACGATACATAGACGCCAGAAGAAACCGACTTTGAAAGAAGAGGTTTCGTTTAAGTGATCGCCTAATAAACCGAGTTTTTCGTTCGCCACAATAGCAATCAAAGAAACAAACGCCACGGCAACGATACCGAAATAGTTGACGAATTTATCAAACACGTCAAGCATTGGTAAGCCGGTTGTGGTGCCGAATAAAATTACGGAAACGAACATCATTGGAATACCGACAATAAAGGTCACTTTGGCACGGCGAATACGCAGTTTGTCTTGAATGGCAGAAATGATTACCTCAATTACCGAAATGAAGGAAGTTAATGCCGCAAAAGTCAGTGAACCGAAGAACAATACGCCAAGTACTTCACCAAACGGTGCTTTGTTGATAATGGTTGGGAATGCGAAGAATGCTAAACCAATACCGCCTTTTGCCACTTCGCTGACTTCTTGACCCTGTGCGGTCGCAATAAACCCTAGTGCGGCAAAGACTCCGATACCGGCTAAAACTTCAAAGCTACTATTGGCAAAACCAACAACTAAACCGCTACCCGTGAGATCCGATTCTTTTTTCAGGTAGGAAGCGTAAGTCACCATAATCCCGAAACAGATAGAAAGGGAGAAGAAAATTTGACCATAAGCCGCAATCCACACACTTGGGTTGGAAAGTTTTGACCAATCCGGTGTGAAAAGTGCGTTTAATCCTTTTTCCGCACCCGGTAAAAAGAGAGAATAGACCACTAAAGCAACAAACATCACCACAAGAACGGGCATTAAAATAGACGATGATTTTGCAATCCCTTTTTGAATACCCATGGAAAGTACGCCCAATGCAATCACCCATACGGCAATTAATGGGCCGGTTACCATACCGACAAATTCAAAACTGACGCCGTTAGTAATATCGCCCATTTTTAAAAATTCACCGATGAAGAAGTCAATAGGTTTATCGCCCCATGCACCGTTGAAAGAAAAATAGGTATAGCTTGCCGCCCAACCTAATACCACGGCGTAATATAAGCCGATAATAACGTTCACCATCACCTGCCACCAACCGAATACTTCAAAGTGCGGGCTGAAACGGCGATAAGATAAAGGCGCGCCGCCACGATGGCGATGTCCGATAGCATAATCTAAGAATAAAAGCGGAATTCCTGCTGTTAACAAGGCAACAAGATAAGGAATGATAAATGCACCGCCGCCATTTTCATAGGTGGTGTAAGGAAAACGCCAAATATTGCCTAAACCGACGGCCGAGCCAATCGCGGCAAGAATAAATGCTTTACGACCGGAGAAGGTCTCGCGCTTTGGAGTGGATTGCGTCATGAATAAATAGTTCCTATTGAAAAAATGTGAAAGAGTTTAACTATAATGAAATCTTTAACCTAGTCAATAAAATTGATGAAAGATCGGTCAGAAAAACGCTATTTTCTTATTTCTAACAACACTTTGTTGCAGGTATCAAATAGGAATTTATTAATCATTGTATAAGATTTGGTGTTTGCACTATACTAATAACACATTACAAGTTAAATAAAAGGATGATTTATGACAACCCAATCCGACTACCGCTATACCCTTGATAGCGGGGATAAATATCATTTTGATGTGGTGAGTTTTCAGTTAACCGAAGGGCTGTCCGAACCGT
>NZ_MLHS01000101.1 GCF_001999335.1 Rodentibacter sp. Ppn85
AGGAGATAAACTACTTCCATTGCGACCAAATCGGTATCCCAAGGGAGATGACCGATAGCTAAAGCAAACTGACTTGGCACGGACGCTATGATACTTGGAGCGGCTTGCACTATGACCGTCACCTAGCTCAACAAAACCAAGGATACCAACCGTTCTGCTTACAGAACCAATACCTTGACCAAGAGACGGGGTTACATTATAACTTTTTACGCTACTATGGCTATGACCCGATTGTCATTGTTCTCCAAAAATTAAACCACAAAGATCACCAAGAAGTGATCTATTTATTATGCTGGGTTATCCCCTGTTTAAATAACAAAGCATTTGTCAAAGACACAGTGGAGCACTTTCGGTAATCTTACAGCCTCTGCAAGGTTCATTTTTGTATAATTATTAACAGCAAAGTTCATTGACGAATAACCTTGTCGGTTATACCGTATATTTATCTTTTCTTATAAAAAACCAATATGCAACTTGATACGACTATTGCCCAAAAAATTGTGAAACGTGCAATGCAAATTATTCATTATTCCGTGAACGTGATGAATGATAACGGCGTGATTATTGCCTCCGGTAATCCTGAACGTTTATCGCAACGACATACCGGTGCGGTATTGGCGTTACGGGAAAATAGGGTGGTGGAAGTGGATCAACTCTTAGCGCAAAAATGGAATTTTGAAGCCCATCCGGGGATTAATCTCCCCATTCATTATTTAGGAAAAACGATTGGGGTGGTGGGGATTTCCGGTGAGCCTGCGCAGGTGAAGCAGTATGCGGAATTGGTGAAAATGACCGCGGAATTGATTGTAGAGCAACATGCATTATTGGAGCAAGAAAGTTGGCATCGCCGTTACAAAGAAGAATTTATTTTGCAGTTATTGCGTGGTGATTTGAATTGGCAAGAAACCGAGCGACAAGCCAAATTTTTTGCTTTTGATTTAAGCAAATCCCGAGTGGTGATTTTGATTAAATTGTTATCCCCGAATCCTGATTCCTTACAGCATTTGATCAATTATTTAGAACAGCCTGAATTTGCGCAGGATGTAGCAATTTTATCGCTCGATCAAATTGTCGTGTTAAAAACACTGTCGATTTCAACCGCACTTTCTCAGCAAATAAAAACGTTACTCCCGCCGGATTACACAAAACAGAATTACAAAATTGCAGTAGGCGCAAGTTTGAATGTGCCTTTATCCGAACAACTTCCCCTTTCTTTTCAAAGCGCCCAAAGTACATTGGCTTACGGTATGAAACATCATCCGAGAAAAAATCTTTATCGTTTTGAGGAATATCGTTTGCCGGTGCTGTTGGCAGGACTATCTTATTCTTGGCAAGGTAAGGAATTGTTAAAACCGATAACTCCCTTATTTGCTGAGGAAAATGCCATGCTTTATAAAACACTGCAACAATATTTTTTAGCAAATTGCGATCTTCATCTTGCTGCCGAAAAATTGTTTATTCACCCCAATACCCTACGTTATCGACTTTCTAAAATTGAACAAATAACAGGCTTATCTTTCAATAAGATAGATGATTCATTGAGCCTTTATTTGAGTACGGTATTAGTTATAAACGGTAAGAATGATTAGAAACCAAATAAATTTTAACTGTACTTTCTATTTATTTTAGAAAAATTAAGAATAAGTTTTTAAGTGATGATGTCCTTTAGTCAAAGAATAAATAAAAAAGAGAGAGGAAATACTCATTACAATAATATTCACCCATTGCCACCCATTTGGAAAGGCTAATGTAAATCCTGCTAGAAAGGAAAAGGTTAAGTTGCCGGAATAGGTGAATATTGAACTCACACTTTGTAATTTATGTTTAATGCCGTGATTAATCTCATTAAGATAAAATGTTCCGCCACTAAACATTAATGCCAAACCTATCCCGGCAAAAAATAGAGAGGTAACATAACCATGCTGTGGAGATAGTAAAAAAATACTTATTGACCCCACAATAAAACATAAACTACCAAATAAAATTAAGGTGTAGGTTTTAATTTTTTCAATTAAAAACGGGATGAATAAGGCAGGTGCATACATACCAATAAAATGTAACTGTAATGCGAATACATTTTGTGATATAGGATAGTGATTGTTATGCATTGATAATGGTGCCGAGTTCATAATTAAAGTCATTAGTGAAAAACCGATAGTACAACTTAGTGTGCCGATAATAAAATTTGGGGAACGATATATATGCTTTTTACTTAGTAAATTTATAGAGTTAGGCGGTAAGACTTCTTTTTCAATGAAAACAAATAATTGGCTAAAAATTAATAGAGAAAATATTATGATAATAAAAATGAAATTACCCATTAGATCATGATTTGAAATGAAATTAACCCCTTTTCCGGCAAGAAAATGGCCTAATATTCCTCCAAGAATACCGGAACCAATGACTAATGAGGTTGATCTTTTCTTCCATATTTCATTATCAAAAACTTCTGCTGCCGCAAATCTATAAAATTGATTAAATATAGTCGCACTACCAAGAATAAATGTTGCAAATAGAAAAAGTATAAAGTGCTGATAATATAATGCAAATATAGCTAAAATTGCGTCCCAAATGCCAATGAAGCCGCTTATGATAAATGCTCTTCTTCGACCGTATTTTTTCATTAATAAACTTGCATGATAGATCATGCTAAATGCACCTAGAACCGTCATTGTTATAGGAAAGGTTATCAATATTTCTGTCGGTGCTAGCGATTTACCGACAAGAGCGGAGGTTAAGGTCAGTAAGGAAATCACAGTTCCGCTTAAACCTTGACCTAAACAAAGGGCGAGTAAAGTAATATATTTTTTCATAAATATATCCTTAAT
>NZ_MLHS01000102.1 GCF_001999335.1 Rodentibacter sp. Ppn85
GTGGATTTTTCAAATCCACACACCCTGCATCTCTAGCCTTTCTAGCCTTAAAAAACTTGAGAATTCTGTCAGCATACTTTTTACCCCCTTGCTAATTCACTTTCGCTCTTTTGAGGACATTAAATACCCCAAAAAAAGAACTACAATAGATATAAATAAAGCAGGTTTAAATGAGTCCTCAAAGTTTCTCATATAAGAAATTGAGTGTTTATGTATTAAATAATATATACACGCTCTAGCAGAAAAATTATGATATAGCAAGATATAAACCACAAAAAGATAAATAATAACTTCCTCATTTTTTAGTCTCCTTATCTTTCTTGTTTATTTTTTCATACTCTCCTTTGCTATAATCACTTGTATAGTTGTTAATAATAGTATTAATCAGAACTTTATTTAAAGGATTAACTCCCATCTTATCTGCCAACTTATCCCAAACGCCACCCGTTGTAGCACCGCTAATAGATCCTATCATTTCAGTCTTTGTCTGAAGTTCAGTATTATTTAGTTTATTAACCTCATATACAAAATCAACCGCCACACTATTTAATGCCTGCGCACCCGGTTTTAATTTAGATAAAAGCGGTACTTTCATCACATCCTAGCTTTTTCCTTACACTTACTAGTGTGTCATTAAATAACCCCAAAAGACTGTTACTGTAAAGATAAATAACGAAGGTTTAAATGATTCTTTAAAAACTATCAGGTAAGGAACCATAGTATTATGAACTAATAAATATACCAACCAAATAAAAACCTTCTCATTTACCATCTTTCCTTTTTGAAACAAGGAATATAATAGGAAGAATAATTATATGAAACTTCAAACTTATTAAAAGAGATTCCCCAATAAGTCTTAAATAATTAACAACTCTTACCCCCGCATCAATTTCAACATAATAAATAGCAAAAAAATAAAGCAAGGAAAAGATAATAATATTAAGAATAATCCCAAAAATAAATTTCATTATTCTTCCTCCTTGTTTATATGTTGGTATATACCTTTTGCTTTATCACTAACAACGGCTCCCCCTACTGCATTTAAGAATACTTTCGGAAGAGGATGTAAATTCAAATATCTACTTGATACAGTTTCAGATGCGACCCCATATCCACTACCAACTAGAGAACCTATTGTTTCAGTCTTAATCTGTTTCTCCGTAGCTCCCGGTTTATTAACCTCATACATAAAATCAAACGCCACACTATTTAACACCTGCGCACCCGGTTTTAATTTGGATAAAAGCGGTACTTTCATCACATCCTTGGTGGCATTATAAACATCACCTTGAAGTTCACCCTCAATAAATCTCATTACCTTTCTTTTATTTTTTGTGAGGATTAACCTTTCTAAACACAAGAAAATGAATCGGTAAAACAATGAAATAAAATTTCAAAGACATCATTATCGCCTTATCTAGAAGTAATCTATAGTGTACATTATCATTTCCCAAACTTATTTCAAACACAATTAGAGACAAGAAAAAAATTAATGTGATGATCAAAAAATATTTGAATAGACCTAGTATCATTTTCATTATTTATCCTTACTTTTCTGATTTTTTCATGTTTTCTTCATAAGTTTTTTTGAGCTCATCTCCAACTATATTACCTCCTATAACATTCCAAAATATCTTAGAAGTGCCTTTAATAGGTATATATTCAGATGACCAACCAATTCCACTACCAGCCACAGACCCAATAATCTCTTTTTTAACCTGTACGTCTGTAGCTCCCGGTTTATTAACCTCATACATAAAATCAAAAGCTACACTATTCAGTGCCTGCGCACCCGGTTTTAATTTCGAAAGAATAGGAACCTTTATCACATCTTTAATACCATCATATGCATCATTTTTGAACTCTTGCTCATTTTTATACTTACCATCATAAGCTTTATAAGCTATATCTCCTGCCTTATAACCTCCTGTTACTAACATTTCTGCCGTAACTGGATTTTTAGCTGAAAATACAGCAATATCTTTTGCATACTGTGTCGCAACAGGAAGAGTTCTTGCCATTCCTACTATTCCTGCAGCACCCGCTGTGGTTAATACGCCCATTGCAAAAGATTCCGCTTGCTTTCCTTCATAGCTATTCCAGAATCTCATATCATTACCTATATATTTTGTTAATGCCGAGTCATCCCTTTTAATCATGTTTGAAAAATCCCAATTATATAAATCCTCAATCGGTACGCCCCATGAATGGGCAATTTTACTCAATTCGACATGAAGGTATGTTTTTTGGGATTCTGTTAATCTATTTGGATCTTTCTGATTCAAATCAATTAAGAAATTGATATAGGAATCTTTGGTTAATAATTCACCCGATCTATTTTTCTCTTTTAGTTTTAATTCCCCATTTTTATTGAATTTTTCTGAAAGATTAAATAATTCTTCATCTTCATCTCTTGCCAAAAGGTTATTCTCCACCGCTCCCTTCGCCGTCGCCGCACCTTCCAAGGTCGCTGCCGTACTGTTGCCCGATATTCCCCCAACAACCGCGCCGGCAAGTTGAGAAGCCGTTTTCAATAGATTACGTTCCTCTGTAGTCAGCTGTTCCGCCGGTTTGTTAAACACTTTTTCAGACAACACCATTGCCACGCCTTCACCCGCTACACCCGCCAACGCGCCTGCCGCAGGGTCTAAGCCCGCTGCATAAAACTCCGTGGCGGAAAGCACTGCGTGTGAAAACAGATTTGCCGCTTTATTGTCTTTCGTGAGGTCGTGGATTTGTGCATTCAATTCCGGCGATATTCCAGCTACGGCGGTTTGTGCCGCTGTCTTACCCGATAAAATGGCTCCGACCACAGCCACTGCCGCATCCACTTTGCGACGGTTTGAACCACCCTCTTGCCAGCGTTGATTTTCCGCTTTCACTTCATCATACGCCGCTAT
>NZ_MLHS01000103.1 GCF_001999335.1 Rodentibacter sp. Ppn85
GGATAAAAAATTGATCAATGCCATTCATCAGTTGAATTATACGAGGGAAGAATTGAAGTAAAAGCATCACTTTATAATGATGCTTTTATTGTTTTATAGCGATATTAGAAATATTTTGTTATTTATCCTGTAACGATAAGCGAATAATACGTGTTTTATCCCCATCAATACCAAAATCATTGTCATTAACTAAAATCCATTCTTGAGGTGAAATAATCGCTAATCCTTCGATTTTAGTTGGAAACTTGTCCAAATCATCCGTGTTTACTATTAATTCTTTATTTACCGTTTTTTCGGTTGTGTTAGGTTCAAGTTTAATTTTGTAAAATTTAGTCGTTTTACTAATTCGCTCTAAAACGATAAGTTCATTATCACCGACAGTGGCTATTTCGCTTATTTTTACATCATTTTGAACACGTGTTTTTTTAGCGTTATCTTTGACAAAGGTATCCGGGGTATCCAATTCATATAGCCATTGTCCGTTAATGGTTTGAGATTGAATGTCCATAGAATATAGCGTAACGGTTCGTTTTTCGGGCTTATAAGGACTTTGTAACATAAAAAACAGTGTTTTTTCATCTTTACTTAATGCTAAAGCTTCAAAACCTCGGTTAAGTTGGCGGTTTCTCAATTCTGCCGGTAAGTTCTCTGTTACGGTATAATCTGCGCCGTTTAATTCTGATTTCACCCCTTTAGGCACAAAACGATTTTTAATGACACCATTTTGATCGGCATAAACAATACTCGGACCATATTCATCGGCAAGATAAAATTCTCCGGCTTGTGTGACAACTAAGGCTTCGGTGTCAAAACCGTTTACATCATATTTGAGTAAGTTTTTATTAATATCATACGCCATTTCGGTATTCGGATTGGATATACCGGAGGCAAGTTTTCCTGATTGTGTTTTGAGCGGTATTTTATCTAAAATCTTTGCGGAAGATTTGTTATTTTCAGACAGTTGTAGGCGGTAAACGGTTGGTGAAAAATTAGGAACAGGAAAAACTTTACCCTTAGAACAATATGATAACCCTAAAATTTTAGGGCTATCGCCACAGTCAATATTAGGTCCTCGATCAGTCACGGTATAAAAAATATCGGCAGGATCGTTCTGGTGATGAAATGCTCCGCTTCCGATTCCTACCGATAAGTTTAGTGTTTTTTCTGGTGTTTTTATTGTACCGAGTTCTTCATGAAAGGATGAACTGGTATAAGTATGCGCCATAGCGATACTCGGTATAAAAACAAATAAAGCCAATTTTTTCATATTTTTCCTCAACGAGTTTAGCGATTATGTGACGGCATTTTATTGTTCTTTGATGTCAAAAATATGACATGGCTTTTACTCATACTTCACTCGTAAGTTTTTTCCATCAACTTTGAAAAATCTAATGAAATTTGACCGCTCTTTTCTGTTTTGACATTTGTCACATCAAGTCGCTTAACCCGGAAAAGTGCGGTCAAAATTCCTTGATTTTTTGGTAAATTCTCAGCGGTAACGGAGGGGTAGTATCGGGTGCTTGGAAGGTCAATATGGGGGGCGACAAATTTTACCATTTACAACTTTCCTGTGTTTGTACCCTTTGCTATATAATCAGTGGAATGCGTATTTAGCGAAGTGATTTTGAAATACATTTTCTCTGATGAGGGATGGTTAATATGATCCCCTAAAGTTATCTTTGGGGGATCTTTTATAAATTAGTGTTCTACCATAATTGTTTGTGGCTAATTACTGAATTATTTAGCCTTATTTTTTCTTTCTAAACGTAGCACGCCTAGGTGGGTCATATAACAGCAGAAAATACAACCGCATACTGCAAACAGAAGTAAATAAAACCCTGCATTCCAGCCAAAACGTTCGGCGAGAATACCAAACAATGCCGTTCCGGAGAAACTTCCGAGAATGTAACTGAGCAATCCTCTTAAACCGGTTGCAGAACCCGCAGCAAATGAAGGCACAAGCTCAATGGTTTGCAAAGAGGAAAGAAACATTGGTACATAAATTAAGCATCCGATAACGCCTGCACCGATAGTAACGGTGAGCAAATCTTGCCCTCCCCAGTAAGCAAACATCGCTATACCAACGCCAACCAGCGTGATAATTGCTAACGGCATACGGCGACCTTTAAAGTAGGTATCTGTCAACCAACCCGCTAATAATGTAGAAGGGATGGCGGCCCATTCAAAGATAGCAAAAGCGGTTGCCATTTGCCCTTTAGAAAAGCCTTTAGTTTCCAGTAAATACAGAGGAAGCCAAGTTAATACCCCGAAGCGGATCATATAAGTGAATACATCAATAAAAGAAACAAACCAAACGTTAATGTCTTTAACGATATAATCTCTAAAAATTTCCCATGTGGTTAAATTGACATTTTCTTCTTTGGTGATAACCAGTTCTTCTTGTTCTGTACCAAGAATTTTACTGGTAGGCGGTAAACCCTCGTTATAAGTTCGACCCGTGCCGAAAATATAGAAAATGATCGCAACCACAGTAGCAATGGCAGTCGGCACGATAAAATGTGCCGCTTGCCAATGTTCCTGCCCTAACCAGGCAATACTTGCTCCCGCTATCGGTGCAACCAACCCGCCTCCGACATTATGGGAAATATTGAATGCTGCCGTTGTAACACCACGGGACTTTCGAGGGAACCAACTGGCTAGTACAACATAAGCCGGTCCGGCCCCCATTCCTTGAAAAATACCATTCAAAATACATAAAAATAAGAACACCCAAAATGATGCACTAAATCCCATCATTAGGTTTACGACTGCTGACATCATTAAGCCGAAAATCATAAAATGTTTTGGATTGGCTTTATCGGCAAAGGCAGACATGAAGCCTTTACTCAAGCCGTATACAATCAGCATTGTGCCGGAAATAAAACCAATATCTTTTTTGCTAAAGCCAAATTCACTGATCAATTCAGGCGAAGAAAGTAAAAAATTATTACGTAAAATATAGTAGGCGGCATAGCCTATAAAAATCCCAAATAATGCGTGCCATCTCAGACGGTTGTAATGTTCTCTGATTTCACTATCGGGAATTGGTTTACCCGGTTTAGATGCTAAAAATGGAAGCATAGAAATTCCTCTTATTTAAATGATGAAAAAAGAATGTTTCTTACTTTGTAGTAATTATTTGGTATGTTAGCCTGATTAAAACGATGGGTAAAATCAGTGAAAAATGTACAAAAATGACCGATCTTTTATTTTTTACGTGTCAAAAATGACCCATAACTTATCGAGTTAAAGAAAGTGATTTGTTGACTATCGAAATTGAGTTAATTTCACGCCATAATGAAAAATAATCAGAAAAAGAAAATTTAAAATTTGTGATTTAGATCACAAAATAGGGAAGAGCTGTGTGATGAAATTTTTACTTTTTATTTTGCTGTATTGGATTAGTCCGTTGTTATTAGCCAATGAGATTGTGATAGCGACGACTTTTTCGCCGGAAACGACCGAACATATGATTAAACAATGGCAAAACAATTTTCCCAACCAAAAAGTCCGTTTGATTAATCGAACATCAAATTCACTTAAGCGTTTATTAGTCCAGCCGGATATAGAAAAAGTTGATTTAGTGTTAAGCTCTTCCCCTTTTCTATTTCAAGATTTACAGGAAAAGGGATTATTGTTGGAATTACCGAAAACTTATCAAAATGCGCTTGTACCCTCTCAACTAAAATCAACAACAACAGCGATTGCTTTTTCCGGTTACGGCATTTTATTTAACCGAAATTTACTTAAACAACAGCATTTAGCAGAACCTAGTGATTGGAATAGTCTGACTGATCCGGCCTATTTTAATAGTTTACTGATCAGCTCTCCTTCTCGCTCGGGTAGTAATCACATTATGTTGGAAATGCTTTTACAACAAAAAGGGTGGGCTGCCGGATGGGAAGAAATTTTAACGTTATCGGGTAATCTATCCTTGATTTCTTCCCGTAGCTTTAATGTGGCAGAAAAAATTAAACTAGGTTTAGCAACAGCCGGCATTAGTATTGATAGCTATGCGAATAACCTAAATAATGATCCTGATTTTGGTTTTGTTTATTTTCCTCATTCTGTTGCTTCACCGGCGTTTATTTCCATATATAAAAATAACCAAAATCAGAAGCAGGCTCTTGAATTTATTCAATTTTTGTTAAGCCCGGAGGGACAAGAGGTTGTTACTTCTCCAAATATTGCAAAATTTCCACTTAAACCTAGGGTGCCAACTAGCCTCCAATACGAACAACAGCAAAAATTGTTGGCGCAAGCGCCAATTGATTACGATATTTTGTTATTAAGACAACATTTAGTCGAGAAATTATTTGATAATGCGATCACATTTCGTCTCAATCAGTTGAAAGATGTGTGGGTGTTAATTTATCAACAAGAGCAAAAAACAGCTCGCAAATTGACCGCACTTCGTCATCAATTAACCTTAGTTCCGGTGAGTGAACAGCAAGCGATAGATCCTATTTACTTAGAAAAAATCAAAAATGACCGATATTTTTTGTTGGAGCAAGAGAAGCAATGGACGGACTTTTTCCAACAACAGATTAATACGGTACTTGCACAATTAGAGGACATAAAATGAAACAGGGAAAAATAACCCAACATTTGAAAAGAGCCTCAATGATCGGATTAATATTGACCTTGTTTATTGGTATTGTGAGTTTATCTGCTTGGTATATCCAATATCGGCAAGTGAATTATATTATTGAGGATTATTTCCCAAAAACTAATACAGCCTTAAAATTGGAAGATAAGTTTAATGTGTTTTTTAATGATTTAGAGCGTTTTTACTATTCACAAAATAATTTAAATCGTCAGGTTATGTTTAAAAACATTAAATATCAGCTAAATGAAATTGAAATATTATCTTCTTTATTATTTGAACAAATGGAAAAATCAAAGATTAAACAGTACTTAAATGATTTAATTCAACTGACGAATCGGATTGATAACAATTTATCTAATAATTTTTTAATTTTACAGAGAAAACAAACGTTATTAACTAAGATTCAATGGGTAAATGATGATTTTAATAATGAAATTATTTCTCAAATTAAAGAATTAAACTGGCAAAATAATTATTTTTTGAAGTATTCTTCTTTATCAAATGGGCAAAAGCAAGCTAATTCAGAGAACGAATTACTTTATTTGTATCAATTAGCGGATAAAAAAGAGCAAATCAGAACCGAGTTAGTGCAGTTTTTATATAATTTACAGCCTAATCAAACTACACTTTTACAGGATTATGCTTATTTAAAGCAGTTAATTACAGCATTAACCCAAGGTTCTTCTTATACGATCAAGAACCCAAGTATTGTGCCGTTACAACAGATGTTTAATGATTTATATCAAATGATTGAATCTCACCATGAATTAGATAGTCTTATTCAAGAAATCATTCATTATCAAACTGAATCAAAAAATATCCAATATCAGAAAAGTGACATCGTTGCAAAAACTCAACAAATGATAAAGCAAGAATTAAATAAAACCAGAGAAAGTTTTAGCCGACTAAATGAGAATTTAAAAATACAAACTAAAATAAGTGGCGTACTCATTATTTCTTCATTGCTTATTTTTCTTGTTCTGATTGCTTTATTTAACCAATATTATGTTAAGCGACGTTTGAGCCAACGTTTTTCACAACTCATTTATGCTATTGAAAATCTTAATCTGGGTAGAACAAAGCAACCTCTCAATATTAATGGCAAAGATGAGCTGACAGAAATCGGTTTATTATTAAATAATCATATTCAAATTTTGCAAGAACGGGAAAAAATTGAAAAAGATTTACAGGAAACCCAAAATGAATTGATTCAAGCTGCCAAAATGGCAATCGTCGGGCAAACAATGACGACACTTGCTCATGAAATTAATCAACCCCTGAATGCAATATCAATTTATCTTTTCACGCTAAAAAAACGTCTTGAACAACGACAAGATCAACAAAATTATCTTGATGTTGAAAAGATAGAAAAATTAACGGAGCGAATCGCTAATATCATTAAAGCATTACGCCAGTTTGTTAAAAATGAAATTTCATCGACACCTTACCAAGTTGTTTCTCTTAAACAAAGTTTGACTGAGGCATGGAATTTATTGGAGATCCGTCATAAACCTCTCAATGCCGAATTGCAGATTAAACGGGATGTTTATCTGCTTGTAAATCCAATTTTGTTGGAACAGGTTTTCGTTAATATTCTTTCAAATGCATTGGAAGCAGGCCAAACCACACCGATTATTCAAGTTGATGCGGTTTGTTATCAAAATAAAATTTGTGTTTTTATTGAAGACAACGGAGGCGGTTGGCAAACGGACAATGCTGATAAATTATTACAGCCTTTTTTCACCACCAAGAGTGTCGGATTAGGATTAGGTTTAACGATTTGCCAACGTATTATGCAACAATTTGGAGGAAAATTGGGGATTGCCTCTGCTTTCTCTAAAAGTGCGGTTGTTATTTTAGAATTTTCACATCATAGTGAGGAAGAAAAATGTTAGCTCAAGAAACGGTGTTATTGGTTGATGATAATAATGATGTATTAAATGCCTACCAATCACTATTAAGTGCAGAGGGATATCGAATTAAAGCGATCAATAATCCGTTAGATGCCCTAGAGATCATACCTGAAAATTGGAAAGGAGTAGTTGTGAGCGATATTTATATGCCGCAACTATCTGGTTGGGAACTTTTGAGTTATTTACATCAAAGGGATAAACATCTACCGGTGATTTTAATCACCGGACACGGTGATGTACCCATGGCCATTGAAGCAGTGCAGAAAGGGGCATTTTATTTTATTGAAAAACCCATCAAACCGGAAAAATTATTGATACAGATTGAGCAAGCGCTAGCTCAGCGACAACGCCAATTAGCAATTAAAAATGCACAACAAGAAACACTAGAAACCCATTTTATCGGGCAGAGTCATTGGATGAAACAATTTCGCCAACGTTTACAACAACTTGGGGAAACTTCATTACCGATTTTTATTTTTGGAGAAATTGGAACCGGGCGAACCTTAGCCGCCCAACATCTTGCCGGCTTTTCTGTTGACCGTTTTTCGCCGCAACATAGCCTAGAATTACTTTCCCCCTGTGATATTGAGGAATTACAGCCCCATCTTGATCAAGCCAAACAAGGTTTATTACAACTTAAAAATATTGAATATCTCTCACAATCGGCACAGAAAAGACTGGCATTATCAATTCAGCAACAGCATTTTCGTTTTATTGGTATTAGCCAATATTCCCCGTACCAATTATTGACAGAATTTGGCCTTTTACCGGAGCTTTTTTATGCGTTTAATTTAACTCAAATAGAATGTTTACCACTTTCTCGTCGAACCTCTGACATTGAGCCGATTTTTCGCCATTATTTAGCCCAAACTTGTAAAAAATTAAATAAGAAGAAACCGCTTGTGAGTGAAAGTTTTATTAAGCAGCTGATTTCTCAACAGTGGCTCGGTAATATCACCCAATTAATTCACACGGCTGAACTTTATGCCGTTGGTGTTACAGTTCAAAATGATCGTCTCTCATTGATGCAGGAACAAAGTGAACTCTCGCTTGATAATCTTATTGATGAATATGAAAAGCAAATCATTATAGAGGTGCTGGATCGCTTTCAAGGGAGAATTAATGAAGCTGCAAACTATCTACAAATTCCCCGTAAGAAATTGTATTTACGAATGAAAAAATATGCCTTGAATAAGGCGGATTATAAAGAGTTGTTTTAATTTTTTTATAGGTGATCGTGGTTTATCGTAGCACGTATAATCAATATTAACGTGATGAAAAGTATATCCTCCAACCAAGTTGCTGTTATATCGGAAAATAGTTGGAAATCTAAAGAACGATTGTTGAAGGGCTGTGGCTTACACCAAATTAATTGGGAAAACACAGACAAAGATAATCGCGAATTCACCCACTGCTTTTTATACCTCACTTAATCCATTCACAATCACTTTCACCTTAGGCTGCAAATGCAATTTCTTCTGCCATAACACATAAATAGGCTCGGGCGGCGGGGTGAATTCAGGCAAAAGTTGTACCAGCCTGCCTGCTTCTAATGCTGGCTGGATTAACCAATCGGGTAAAAACGCAATACCACAATGAGAAAGGACGGCTTGTAAAAGCGCATTACCATCATTCAGTTGATGCCGGACATTTAAGGAAAAGTCGGTCGGCTCATTATTTTCATTCAATAGTGCCCAACTGCTTTGATTGCCGGTAAGACAAGGCAAAGCGCATAGATCCCTTGGGTGTACGGGCATCCCAAATTTTTCTATACATTGAGACGTCGCACAAAGTTGATTTTGAAAGCGGCCGATTTGCTTGGCAATAATATCGGACAAATCACCCAATTCGCCAAAGCGAATCGCAATATCCACCCCTTCGGCGATCATATCCACTTTGCGATCTTGAAAACCGAGTGACAAACGCAGTTTAGGGTATTTTTCCGTCAGCGAAAGCAATTTCGTCAAAATATATTCCCGCCCAAAAGTGGTCGGCATATCAATCCGTACCTGCCCGATGGGCTCTTGCTGCTCGCTGGACAGTAAATTTTCTGCTTGCTCCAACTCCTCCATAATCCGCAAACAACTGTGCAGCCACACTTCCCCCTCTTTCGTCAGTGTAATTTTGCGGGTCGAACGGTGAAAGAGCTGCGTATTCAGCCGTTGCTCCAGCCGTGAAATACTTTTGCCCACAGCCGATCCAGTAATGTTGAGTTTATCCGCGGCTGCCGTAAAGCTGCCCATTTCCACCGCAGCCAAAAATTCTCGAATCCCCGAAAAACGATCGTCCATCTTGCCTCATTATCAACTTTTATTCAAGATTGCTAGTCATTATAACACCTTAATCAACTTCAAATAAGCACTATAATGCCATCTCGTCACTACATTGACATGATTCAGAAACATTTAGGAGTAAAAATGCAGTCAATCAAACTTGCGACTTTAACAGCGCTTTTAGCAACGGCAATCACAAGCCCAATAACAATCGCGCATACAAACACCAGCGCCTTATTTACCCCAAAAGAAAATAGCGTACCGCAGCAATTAAAACAGGTGGACGGCTATTATCGTTTTATGCTGGGGGATTTTGAGGTAACGGCCCTTTATGACAGCTACCTGAATATCGGCAAAGAGGCTTATGCGCAGTTTACAAAATTGAGTGAAGCCGAATTAAATAAGGGGCTGACGTAGATT
>NZ_MLHS01000104.1 GCF_001999335.1 Rodentibacter sp. Ppn85
GAATTATCAATAAAACTTGTTGTCATAAACATACTAATTAGAAATAAAGGAGAAATAGATGACCAAATCAGAACTTATTGAAAATTTATCTGCTAAACATCCTTCTTTACCTATAAAAGAAATTGAAGCTATTGTAAAAGACATTTTAGAACTTATAGCACAGTCATTGGAAGATGCGAATCGCATAGAAATTCGGGGATTTGGAAGTTTTTCCCTTCATTATCGTCAGCCCCGCCTCGGTAGAAATCCGAAGACAGGAGATTCTGTGAAATTGGATGCTAAATGTGTACCTCATTTTAAGGCGGGTAAAGAACTGAGAGAACGTGTAGATATATTCTCTTAGAAATAGATGAAATAGCGACACTTAGGTGTCGTTTTTCATTAGAAACTTTGGCATAATAAAGAAAACGTTTTCTAAGGGATTTCGTATGATTAAATACATTTTAGGATTTATAATTACTTTAGCCATCGTGCTTGTAGGAATTACAATTGGTGCAAATAATGATCAAATAATTACGTTTAATTATATTTTTGCAGAAAGCCAGTTCCAACTTTCAACGCTTGTTGCTGTCTTGTTTGGTTTGGGATTAATTTTAGGATGGCTTATCACAGGTTTCTTCTACTTAAAATTGAAACTAAAAAATATGTCGCTTAATCGTCAAATTAAACGTCAAACTTTACAAATTAATGAATTAACAAGCATCCGCGACAAGGCAAAGGCAGAATAATGCTTGAGTTGCTCTTTCTGCTTTTGCCTATTGCTGCTGCTTATGGTTGGTATATGGGGCAGCGTAGTGCTAAGAAAGATCAGGAAGGTATTAGTAATAAACTCTCCCGCGATTATGTTACGGGAGTCAATTTTTTGCTTTCTAATCAAACAGATAAAGCAGTAGATTTATTTTTAGATATATTACAAAAACAAGAGACTGAAAATGATATAGAAAGCAGCTCGCAATTTGAAGCGGAATTAACTCTTGGTAATTTATTCCGTTCTCGAGGGGAAGTTGATCGAGCATTACGTATTCATCAGGCTCTTGATCGTAGTCCTAATTATTCTTTTGAGCAAAAACTTCTTGCTAAACAACAGCTAGCACGCGATTTTATGACTATAGGTTTTCTTGATCGAGCAGAAAATCTTTATATTTTATTGGTAGATGAACCTGAATTTGCCGAAAACGCATTACAACAACTTTTGTTAATTTATCAAAAAACAAAAGAGTGGAAAAAAGCGGTAAATATTGCCGAAAAATTAGCAAAAATTTATCCTAAAGCCAATAATGTTGAATTAGCTCAATGTTATTGTGAATATACTCAAAGTTTGGGCAGTGAAAGTGCGGTTGAAAAGCGTCGTATTTTACAAAAAGCGCTACACATTTCTTCAACCTGCGTTAGAGCTTCAATATTGTTAGCGGATTTAGATATTGAAGAAAGAGCATATCAACAAGCAATTAAAGCATTAGAAAATGTGCTTTATCAAAACTCTGATTATATTGGAGAAGTTTTACCTGCTCTAGAATATTGTTATAAAGAATTAAATCAGCTTGATAGCTTTGAATTATTTTTAATCCGAGCAGGGCAGCTAACTAAGAATGATGAGGTTGATTTAGCACTTGCAAAATTAATTGAAGAAAAAGATGGAAAATCAGCCGCACAAGTGAATCTTTATCAACGATTAACGAAAAATCCAAGCACACTTATTTTCCATCGCTTTATTCAATATCAAATTGATGACGCAGAAGAAGGTAGAGGAAAAGAAAGTCTCATTTTACTTCATAAAATGGTAGGGGAGCGTATTAGACAGAGTGCTGTTTATCGCTGCTCAAATTGTGGTTATCAACTTCATAAATTACTTTGGAACTGCCCGTCCTGCCGTCATTGGGAAACAATCAAACCATTATCCGCACAAGAACATCATTAAAGAGGAAAATTATGACTAACAAAGTTATTGTTGCACTTGATTATGAGACGGAAGCAGAAGCGCTTGCGTTAGTTGATCAAATAGATCCTAGTTTATGTCGTTTGAAAGTAGGGAAAGAAATGTTTACTACTTTGGGAACGAATTTTGTGAAACAGTTACATCAACGTGATTTTGATGTTTTCCTTGATTTAAAATTCCATGATATTCCAAATACTGTGGCAAGAGCGGTTCGTTCTGCCGCAGACTTAGGCGTATGGATGGTAGATGTTCACGCCAGTGGCGGCTTGAAAATGATGGAAGAGGCGAAAAAAATTCTTGAACCTTATGGTAAAGATGCGCCGCTTTTAATTGCCGTGACTGTTTTAACCAGCATGGAAGATTTAGATTTACTTCAAATCGGCATCAATGCTTCCCCGATGGAACAAGTATTGCGCCTTGCTCATTTAACCCAGCGTGCGGGATTAGACGGTGTGGTTTGTTCTCCACAAGAAGTAGAAATTTTACGTAATAGCTGTGGTGCTGATTTCAAATTAATTACCCCCGGTATTCGCCCAATTGGTGCTGATTTTGGTGATCAACGACGTGTCATGACACCGACAGCGGCGATTAAATCCGGCTCCGATTATTTAGTCATTGGACGTCCAATTACACAAGCAGAGAACCCGGCAGAAGTACTTCGTTCCATTAATGTTTCTATTGCACAGTAATTATGTCTGAGTCAGTTTTAGTTTATTCCACGGAAAGTGGGCGAATTAAAGAAGAAAAGGCACGACCGTTAAGATCTAAAGGTGATGGTATTGTGCGTATTCAACGTCAAACCAGCGGTCGAAAAGGTGCAGCGGTTTCCGTTATTACCGGATTAGATTTATTGGATCAAGAATTGAAAAAACTTGCGACGGAACTCAAAAAACGCTGTGGTACAGGTGGTTCGGTAAAGAACGGTAATATTGAGATTCAAGGTGAAAAACGAGATTTACTCAAAGTGTTACTGGAGGAAAAAGGTTTCATTGCTAAGCTGGTAGGCGGCTAGAAAAGTAAAAATCCATCTTTATTAAAGATGGATTTTTATCTCTGATTTTAGTGAATGTAAGCGATAATAATCGCACCAATAAAGCTTATTAGAGAAAGCAGTAGAAATATTGGATTTGCTTTTACTACTTTTCCGCCAAAGAATTTTGCTGAAAAAATAACATACAAAATGAGCAGACAGAATTTAGCAATAAGCCAAGCTTCTAATTCAAAAGGCAATAGGAAAAATAGGGTCAAGCCGCTTACAATTAAAAGTGTATCCGCTAAGTGCGGTAAAATTTTTAACAATTTTATGGCTCGCCAATCTTTACCGCTTAATTGCATTATGCCACGAACAATCAAAAGTCCTAAACTTAAAAATGCACAGAAGACGTGCAAAGAAATTAACATAATCACTCCTAAATAGATGTTTATTTCTATTTAATTTCATAAACAGTAACACCGCACTCACGATCAGAGCTTATTGGTGCAACCTCATAGTCTTTACCTGCTTCAGGAATAAAAGTGACAGTATTTCCTTTACAGCTTTTTCCTTTGATAACGGTAGTGATTTTTTCAGTTGTTGTGTAGTGCGTATGAGTGCTGTCCATTGGAATAATTTCATTGGTTACTTGCACTTTGGTATTAGCCGGAATGACAAATTCTTTAAAAAAGATACTTGATAAGAATTTTGAATGAGCAGACGGATTTTTGCTTAATGATGTTTCCGGCATTCCAATACTCTCGTTGCCTTTGGCGCCAACCATTGAACTAAATGCTTGACCTAAACCGCCGCCAACAGTCACTTTTTCTTTTTTACCATCAATATCTACTGTTAGAAAAGACGGTCGTCCATTTTGTCCGTATAAACGAATTCTGGCATCTTTTGTTGCATCATAAGGGGTATGTTGATTAGAGAGCTCAGTTGAAACACAAGCTGTCGCTCCCAATGTCATGATTGAAACGAGCAATAAATTTTTCATTTTGACTCCTTAAATTTATAAAGTGCGGTCAAAATTAACCGCACTTTTCTTTTATTTTGCAATACGTTTATATTTCATTCTGTGTGGCTGCAACGCTTCTGCGCCAAAAGTTTTCTTTTTCCACTCTTCGTAATCGGAGAAGTTGCCTTCGTAGAAGGTAACTTTACCTTCATCGCCATAGTCTAAAATATGGGTCGCAATGCGGTCTAGGAACCAACGGTCATGGGAGATAACCATCGCACAACCTGGGAATTCCAAGATGGCATTTTCTAGTGCGCGTAAGGTTTCTACGTCAAGGTCATTGGTCGGTTCGTCCAGTAAGAGTACGTTACCACCGGCTTGCAGTAATTTAGCTAAATGTAAACGGCCACGCTCACCGCCGGAGAGTTCGCCAACCCGTTTTTGTTGATCAACGCCTTTGAAATTGAAACGTCCCACATAGGCACGGCTTGGAATTTCAAAGTTCCCGATAGTGAGAATATCCTGCCCATTTGACACTTCTTCCCACACTGTTTTTTTATCATCCATCGCATCACGGAATTGATCCACGGAGGCGAGAACAACGGTTTCTCCCATTGTGATAGAACCGCTATCAGGTTTCTCCTGCCCTGAAAGCATACGGAATAGAGTGGATTTACCTGCTCCGTTTGCCCCGATAATTCCCACAATCGCCCCTTTCGGAATGGAGAATGAGAGGTCATCAATCAAAGTGCGGTCGCCATAAGATTTGGTCAGATTTTGCACTTCAATCACTTTATCCCCTAAGCGAGGACCCGGTGGAATAAAGAGTTCGTTGGTTTCGTTACGTTTTTGATATTCGCCGGAATTGAGTTCTTCAAAGCGAGCCATACGCGCTTTACTTTTTGCTTGACGCCCTTTTGGATTTTGGCGAACCCATTCCAACTCTTTCTCAATGGATTTTTGACGAGCCGATTCCGCCGCTTGTTCTTGGGCAAGGCGTTTTTCTTTTTGCTCTAACCAAGAGGAATAATTGCCTTCCCAAGGGATTCCCTCACCACGGTCTAGTTCTAAAATCCAGCCTGCAACGTTATCTAAGAAATAACGGTCGTGAGTAATCGCCACAACCGTGCCTTCATAATCGTGGAGGAAACGCTCCAACCACGCGACCGATTCCGCATCCAAGTGGTTGGTCGGCTCGTCTAGCAACAGCATATCCGGTTTTTCCAGCAATAAACGACAGAGTGCCACACGGCGACGTTCACCACCAGATAAATGTTCAATTTTTGCGCTCCAATCAGGCAAGCGTAGTGCATCGGCAGCACGCTCTAGTTGATTATCTAAATTATGTCCGTCTTGTGCTTGAATGATTGCTTCCAATTCGGCTTGTTCCGCCGCGAGTTTATCAAAATCCGCGTCAGGATCGGCATAAAGGGCATAAACTTCATCAAGACGAGCAAGCGCATTTTTAACTTCAGATACTGCTTCTTCCACTGCTTCGCGTACAGTTTGTTGAGGTTCTAATTTCGGCTCTTGTGGAAGGTAGCCAATTTTAATGCCCGGTTGTGGTCGGGCTTCTCCTTCGATCTCCTTATCAATCCCCGCCATAATGCGGAGTAGGGTGGATTTTCCCGCACCGTTTAAGCCGAGTACCCCAATTTTCGCCCCTGGAAAAAAGCTTAGGGAAATATCTTTTAAAATATGTCGTTTAGGTGGAACAACCTTCCCGACACGATGCATGGTATAAACAAATTGTGATGACATAATCGTTCTTTCTCACTGGTTAAAAAAGTGCGGTCATTTTACTTGATGTTTAGCAAATAAGCTAATGAGAAGGCAAAAAAAACCACCCGATTCGGGTGGTAGGAAAGTAGTTTAGCTATATTTTATGATTATTTTATTTAGGAACTTTATGAATATCAAGCAATCACTTGACGAGGCGTATAGTACATAAAACCTCTTCAAAAATAAAATTCAATTTTATTATTTATTGACTTACATC
>NZ_MLHS01000105.1 GCF_001999335.1 Rodentibacter sp. Ppn85
AATCTAAAAGTGAGTAAGATTGATTATTGTCTATCTATTTTTTCTGGAGAAAGTGAATGCATGAATAGCAATAAACCTATATTACGAGGAGATTATTTTAATTGGGAAATAGAAAAAGAATGGTTTGAAGATTTTTATGATGAGGAAGTAAAAAATGACCGTCCATAATGGATTTAGTATTATTAATGATTGCCGAGAGCTAGAATATAGTCTTTGGCTAAAACATACAGATAAGTATAACTATATTAATGCGTATAATCTCGGTTATTTGTCTAAACTTGCTTATAGTAAAGTTATTCTAGATAACCAAAAATGGAATTTAGATTTTCAACATTTTATTGATAACGCACGAGAGCCTTTTAGGGATTGTGAAGTCGAGGATTGGACTAAGATAAAACTCACTTCAATAAAAAATGAAAAGGATGAGATTTCGACCAATTTTAAACCCTTTATTGATGTATTCTTATTTGGCAACAATCAAGGTATTCAAAATGCAGGCTATGTCGATGATAAAACAGTGAGTGTTTCTGCGCTTTTTTATATGGATGAAACACGCGCTGTTATTGCGGTTCGAGGCACACAAGAAATAAAAGATTTTGAAATAGATGCTGATGCTTTACAAATGAAACCTGATTATGGAATTAAGGGAGAGGTACATAAAGGTTTTTATACACAAGCGAATAAAATTATTTCAACCCTAAGTTTTACAGATTTTACAGATAAAATTAGAGAGATGAATAAAGAACTTTATGTTACAGGACATAGCCTAGGCGGTGCCGTTGCAACAATTTTAAGTGCTTATCTGGTTGAACAAGGATTTAAGCCCTTGCTTTATACCTTTGGTTCCCCACGAGTAGGGAATACTGTTTTTGCTAAATATTACAGCGATAAGTTTACGCATTTTCGCCATGTCAATGATTTTGACATTGTGCCGGTATTACCGGGGCGAGTGCTTGATGGAAATTTGGATAAAATTCTGACAACGGCATATGAAGCACAAATTCGTGGTGATGAATACCCTTTTATGACAGGCATTATGTCTCTTTTTAATAAACAGAAAGATTACTATACCCATCATGGAAATCTTTGCCAGATTGTGGGAGATGAAGAAGTAAGAATGATATTGCCATTTTCTTTACATGAAATTAATCAAATTAAAATGGCGGCTCTTTCAGAAGACGAAGTGATTAAAAAAGAAGATAGAACACATTCTGTGAAATTTAATATTCATTATCATAGTATGGATACTTATTTATCAAATATTGAGGCGATTATTAAATTACTTTATCACTTCTACAAAGTAAATAACCATTGTATGAGAGAATCTATCGAGAACTGTCAAACACACTCTTTACATCATTTTATCGCATTAAGTAAAGAAAAATTAATGCAAAAAATGAGTATTTTACAAGATCAAATTAATGATATTCAAAAAAAGGTACAAGAAATCGCTCGCAAAACTAATCATGCCCTTCCATTACCTTCATCAACATTTAGAAATCAAGAGAAAAAAATAAAAGTGTATAAAGAACTTCTCAAAAAATTAGAACAAGTTGAGAAAATAAAAATTGATCAATATGAACTTTACTCTCTACATATAGGGAATAAGGATATTGCTAAACAATTAAATGACCTAATAGAATAATATCGGAGTCCAAAATGGTTATCGGCTAATTAAAAAGAATAATATATGATTCAAAGCTGAGTTTATTAGAAATCGAAAAAATAATTAGGCGTTATCGTACTTTTTAGATTGGAAAAATTAAAGTGCAGTATTTCTTTACGGTGATAAGCGGTCTATTTTGTATGTGAAATAAAAGGACAGTCATTGCAACCCAATCCGACTACCGCTATACCCTTGATACCGGCGATACATATCATTTTGATGTGGTGAGTTTTTTTGGATTCTTCGCCCCAAAGTGCGGTCAATTCTGTGCGAGTTTATGAACACTACGATTATCTCGGCCGATACAAACAGGACGAATATAGCTCTTGCTGGATACGAG
>NZ_MLHS01000106.1 GCF_001999335.1 Rodentibacter sp. Ppn85
CACTCATCTTCGCTTTCAGCTCATCACTCAAACCATTAAAGTATGACGTTAATCTTAACCCCGAGAAATTCTCATACGCTGCCTCATCGCCTGTATTCATCTGTTGAATATGCGGCAAATAACACACCGGATTGTTTCCACATTCATCACGCATTTCTTGGCGGTTACGTTCGCTTCATTCTATTTAGATAAAATCCCTTAATAGATCCTATCCATTAAGTCATAAGAAACATTTCCTGTTTCTAAAAACTCTAAAAAAACTTTCTTAATAAATTCAAAATCTGTTGTTATTGCATCAGGTGGATATAATTCCCCATCAGATAGAAATTCTACTAACTTCCATTCTCCGTTAAAGTTAGCTTTTCCTCTAATAATCATTTCTCCATTAGGTCCTACATATTCAAGTAAAGTAAATAAATACTTTTCTCCATCATATTGAACGGATAATTCAGAAGGACCAAGCTCAGGTTCTGGTATTATTTCCAATCTAGCCCCCCCTACTTTTGTTTTTATTTTGTTCAACATATCGAGCATCTTTTCTTTATCCTTATCAATCATTAATTGTCTATTTGATAAAACAATCCAATCATTTTTCCCTTGAAAGCCACAAGTAAAAAATAATCTATTTTCCATTTTTCTGTTCCTTTATTACTTTTTGACCGACTGACCATGTATATACTTTAGGTAATTTAGTTTCCTTATCTATTGCATGAATCGTTACAGATTTCAATCCTGCTTTCTCTGCCGCTAAGGTAATATCTTGACGGCAGTAGGTACAAACATCCTTACCTTGAACTTGAATGACCATGTCTTTGCCCTTTGTACCACCTCTCCCATAAGCTTGTTGGATTGCACCAACTTCTGCATGAGAATTTTCCATATTTGAGTTCGGATAAGGTTTTCCATTTGGTAATGGTGGTTTTTGTGCAATATTTTCAGCAATTAATGTTGGTTTGTTTGGATCTGCAAATTTATCTGATCTAGCTCGCTGATTTGTATCCACATAAATTTTTCCATTAATATCGACTTTGGCAATGACATCAATATTCTCAAACTTAACTCCTTGAGCTTTCAACATTTCATTTGAAAGTTGTTGCTTTAATGGGATCGCTGTCGCATTATTTTCCGCTCCACTCGGATAATCTCTATCCCCCACTTTTCCTCGTTGATAATTATCCATACCTGCCTTAGGATAATTTTTATCTTTGCCTGAAAAAGAAAGTTTCGGCAGCTTATCTTTTAACGCAAGCCCTCCAAGACCTATCGCTTCCGCCGCACCTAAAACCAACGTTCCGTAATGTAAACTTTGTGGTAATTCAGCTCTCGTTTTCGCGTTCTCCTGCTCCACAAAATCACTCATCTTCGCTTTCAG
>NZ_MLHS01000011.1 GCF_001999335.1 Rodentibacter sp. Ppn85
GCTTTACCTTGATAGAAATAAAATCAGCAATATAGCCCCTTTAATTCATTTGGCCAAATTGCAAGAGCTTAGCCTTGAATCTAATAAAATCAGTGATATATCCGCTATTGCTCAACTCAATCAATTAGCCAAACTGAGCCTTATGGACAATAAAATTAGCAATATTACCCCCTTAGCTCACTTGACCCAATTAAAAGTGCTTAGTCTTGACTTTAACAACATTACCGATATATCTCCTCTTGCTCGGCTTACTCAATTAACTACGCTTTACCTTGATAGAAATAAAGTTAGCAGTATTAGCTCGTTAGCTCACTTAACTCAATTAAAAGTGCTTAGTCTTAATGAAAATCCACTACACCAACAAGATATTAACTGGTTACAATCTAAATTGCCAAATTGTGAGATATATTTTAGCAATGAAAATTAAGCCTTTTAAGATTGTCAGAGTGGAATAGTGAGGAATTATAACGAGCGGAGCAGATTATTTAGTGGTTGCGTAGCCGACAAATCACCGGCTACTCGAGATTTTTGGTGGTTTTACTATATCTGCTCGGTGTATTTTTACATGATCATTAACAATTCAACCCAATCTATATTTTTTAGTAACGCTTTTCATAAATCCTTAGTTTATGTATTTGTATGGTGGGTGTTTTCTTGTGTTGATGCAAATTAATGTAATGTTTTTAGTGCCTCGACCAGGCAAACATACTTAGCATATTTCTTTTGATATGCCCGATAATTATCGGGATTTGGATAAATTTTTCGCATGCTATCGGTTAATTTAATTGGATTTTCTACCGTATGTATTGCCATTAGTGCTGCGCCTAAACAACCGGTTTCCTCTGTTGTAGGAATTTCCAATGTTATTCCTGTCAAGTCAGCGAGCATTTGTAGCCATACATTCGATTTTGTCGGTCCTCCGGTAACTCTAAGAACATTGACATCAGGAAAGCGCTGTAACATTCGGTTTAAATGATACATTGCACTGAATAGTACACCTTCATAGACTGCTTGCATCAGGTGCATTTGAGTATGGTGAGATTGTATGCCGTAGAATCCTGCTTGCATTCCGAGCCCTGCATTAGAACCGTATAGGAAAGGAACAAATAATATAGTGCTTGAGGCTGGCGGTAATTGTTCGATGCCTTTATTAATTTGGTTATAATCTAGCTTCCAGTGTTTGATAAACCATTCTAGATTACCGGCGGATGTCGGGCTGGCTTCGTGTACCAAGAATTTTCCTTTTTCCGCATAACGCCCATAAACAAAGGGAATAGTTTGGTTCCGATCGATATGATCCGTAACACCGCTGACTACTGACCAAGTTCCTAAAACTACATTAAGTTTTTTCTCATCATCCAATCCGGCACAAAGTGCGGTAGAAATTACATCAAATAATCCGCCTACTACCGGTGTACCTTTTATTAAACACGATAATTCGGCCGCTTCAGGGGTCACATAACCTGCTACTTGATCCGGTGCGATAATAGGTGGCATCTTCTCAAGAATGCCGGACAGTCCAAGGATTTCTGCAAGTTCATTTTCATATTTACCGCTTTCCATATTATATAAATTGGATTCGGAAATATTGGTTTCTTCACAATATAACTCACCGGTTAAACAAAAACGAAGATAATCGTGCGACATCAATATTGAACTGATTTTCGTATAGCGCTCAGGCTCATTTTCTTTTATCCAACGTAAAATGGAAACAGGATGTCCGGTCCATAACGTTTGTCGGGTGATCGGGTAGAGTTTTTCCGGTATCCCTTCTTGTTGCCATTGACGCACGATATTTAATGAGCGTTGATCGGAAGATAGGACCGCTCTACCAAGCGGTTTTTTTTGTTTATCTAATAAAAACACACCTTTTCCTTGGGCGGAAATGCCGACCCCTTTAATTTGTTTTGGGTTAACCTTACTCTCTCTTATTGTTTGTCGTATGACTTCAGCACAAGTTAGCCATAATTGTGGCATATCTCGTTCTGCATAGCCTGCTTTTTCACTGATGACTTCAATATTTTTACGTATGCAAGCGGACATATTGCCCTGTTGATCGAATAATGCAGCTTTAATAAAGGTTCCCCCGCAATCGATGCCAAGATAATAATTCATGCCGATTCCTTATTATTCAATAGTTAGTCTGTATAAGCTGTTGCTTGAGGTGATAAACAATGTTTTTTGATTATCCCCAAAAGTGCAGTTTGAAGTAGTTTTACCTACAATAAAACGCCCTAAATACGTTCCATCTGATAATAAAACGAGAATTCCGTTTTCACAGCTGCAATATATAACGCCCTGTTTGTCAATTTGTAAACCATCCGGAATACCCGGATTAATTTCTGCTACATTACGGCGGTTTTTTAAACGTTTTCCTTCCACATCAAAAACAACTAAATGATGCAATCCTTCTTTTGCAAATTCAACAATGGACATATCGGCAACAAAGAGTTGTTTTTCATCCTGCGAGAATGCTAAACCATTCGGACGCATGACATTAAAAGTAGCAATATTGATTTCATCTGTTTTAGGATCGTAACAATAAACATAGCAACCGATAATTTCACTTGGCGATTTTTTTCCCTCTGCATCACTTAAAATACCGTATGGTGGATCGGTAAACCAAATTGTACCATCGGATTTTACGACAAGATCATTTGGGGAATTGAAACGTTTTCCTTCCAGCTTATCTACTAAAATTTGTACATTACCTTGTTTATCGGTTTTACTGATTGCTCGTCTGCCATGTTCGCAAGTAATTAGATTTCCTTCCATATCAAGGGTATTACCGTTAGCGAAATAAGACGGTGAACGTAATACTTGTGTACCGTCTTGTTTTGTCCAACGATACAGGGTATTACCTTTCACATCACTAAAAATGACAGCTTGTTGTTGGGCTAACCAAATAGGGCCTTCTGCCCAGACTGCATTAGAGAAAAGCTCATCCAGTTGGAATTTTGTGCCAACTAAAGTGTAGAAACGTTCGTCATAAATTTCAGTTGTCAATATTGCCATATATATTGTTCCTAACGGTTTTTTATCTGTAAAACAGAAGGGGAGGATATAGAAAAACACAACGATTTTTGACCGCACTTTATCCTTATCCCATTTTATTTAGGATTCTTTCCTTCTATTGAACAACTTTTCTTTATTTCACACCCCAAATGGTTTTATAAGCTTCTTTATAACCGTTTTGTGGGTCATAAAGATTTTTATCACCACCGTCAAAAGCAACATTTTCTTGAATAACAAGATGTGCCGGTGTGATATAACCGGATGGTTTTTGTTTAGAGAAGGCACGGTTTAATTCATCAACCAATTGCCAACCGTGTAAATTAAGTGGTTCCGGTACGGTAGCGAACTGTTTATCATTATTACGAATACGTTGATAAGCTGTCACGGAACCATCTCCGGCAGAAATGTTATATGGCATTTCCCCTTTATTGGCGGAACGTAATGAAGGTGACATAAAATCGAAGTATAGGTCGTTGATCGCTAATGTATATTGCAAGTCATCACCATATTTTTGCAATAGACTGAACGTTAGACTAGGCATGCGGCTAGAGGTGTCTGCTAACGGCGTATCGATAAATTCTAATACTTTACAATCTTGGCATTTTTCAATAACCTCTTTCATCACATTAGCTTTACGCAAAGCGATTTCATATAACGAATCGGTCAGAATCACGACTTTTGCTTTTCCATCAGATTTTGCCACTGCTTGTAGAGCGGATAGTCTGGCGATTTCATCAGAGTCAGAGGTTACATTATAGAAAATATTGTATTTGTCATCGGGACCGGGGTGTGGAGAGGCGTGCCATGCCACTAAAGTAATACCGTTTTTACTTGCTTTTTGTAGTGGAATCTTTGCCACATTTGGATTCCAACCACCAATAACAATAGCATCCGGTTTTTTTGCAATAGCTTGATTTAACGCGGCTAATTGGTTATTTACCGTACCTGCACCATCCAATACATCAAATTTCCAACCGGCAACGTTTGAGGCTTCTTTCATGCCGTCAATTACTCCTAAAACACCACCGTTTTTCATATCAGATGCGATAAAGATAATGCTTTTACCTTGTTGTAGTTGAGGACCTGTTGTCGGACCATCCCACTTTTCCTGTTTTGCGGTTGCTGCTGCTACTTGTTTTTTAGCATCTTCAACGAAGGGATCATTAGCTAGTGCATTGTTTATGAAAGAAATTGCAGCAAATGTAGCGATTGCAGTTAAGGTTTGACGAAAAAAATGTTTCATAGAGGGCTCCCCTTGAGTTAGTTAGACACTTTCTTTTGGATAGATTTTTGGTTAAGCAAGCGTTTACGTTGTGCATAGCCTGCAATAGTGATGGATAACAAGAGTGTTGCGCCATTAAATAATGGTTCAACCCAGAATGCACCGCCAAATTGCTGAATACCTGAAATACCAATTGCGAGTATTGCGATACCGACAACCGTTCCCCACACATTAATTCGGCCCGGTCGGATAGTAGTACTTCCTAAAAAAGCACCAACTAAGGCTGGTAACAGGTAGTCCATTCCCACACTAGCTTGACCGACTCCTTGTTGTGCAGAGATCAGCACGCCGGTAAATGCGGTGAGAACACTGGATACAACGAAAGGTACAATCGTATATTTTTTGATATTAATTCCGTTGAGGCGGGCCGCTGTCGGATTTGCCCCTACCGCATACATACAGCGTCCGGTTGGTGTATGTTCGGTGATAAGCCACATAATAACGGCGACGATTAATACGTAGAAGGCTGAAATCGGAATTCCAAAAATTTCCGTGCTGTTTAGTGCAATAAAGCCGTCCGGTAGATCACCGACAATTTGTCGCCCGCCCGAATGCCATAATGCCACGGCGTACAATACAGTGCCGGAGCCGAGTGTAGCCACAAAACTGTCAATATCGGCTAAAGCGACCAAAATACCGTTTAACAAACCGTAAAGGGCGGCAATGGCTAACACGATCAGAATAGCCACAGGCCAAGAAAAACCGAATTGTACCTGTAAAGTGATGGCCAAAATATGCCATAGCACGATGCCGAAACCCACGTTTAAGTCGATTTTCCCGACAATCATTGTTGTTGTCGCGGCTAATGCGAGTAAAGCAATTTTGGATTTACTTTCCAAAATAGCGTTTAAAGTGAGCATTGATGCAAAAGAATCGGTAGTAAGTGAGAAAATAATCACTAATAACACACAAAGCCAGAGTAATCCATAACGAGTTAGCATTTGTGTAAACCACGCTATAAAACCATCACGGGAAATAGATACCGGTTGTTCAAGTGCGGTCGATTTTATATTAGTTTGAGCCATACAGCCTCCAAAGAAAATATAAGGGGATTGAACGGGAAAATTCTCACCCTGAATTTATTTTTATGCGGCTTTAGATTGGGAATCAGAAGCCAATGCAAGTAAATTAGCAAACGTAATCTGTTCGTTTTTTAATTCGCCGGCAATATCACCACGGTTAAATATTAGTACCCGATTACATAAATGGGCAATTTCTTCAAAATCAGTGGAAATCACGATAATTGCAATGCCTTCACCAAGCGCTTTATTGAGTAAATCGTAAATTTCTGCACGGGCACCTACATCGACTCCGGCTGTTGGGTCTTCTAAAATTAGGATTGGAGTATTTAGATGCATCCAACGTGCCAATACAATTTTTTGTTGATTACCGCCGGATAATGCACTGGTATCAATAAATAGGTTCTTCGGACGAATATCGAATAATTGGAATTTGAACCAACTCTCTCTTAACTCGTCTTTGCGTTTATACCATTCGAGTGGAGAGTGACCGCTTAAAACCGGATTAATAAACAGATTTTCAGTCGTCGTTCTGTTCATAAAGACACTTTCGTGAGTACGATCACCGGCAACTAGAGAGAGGCCTTTATAAATCGCATCTTGCGGAGAGTCTGCCAGATAAGGTTTATTATCCAAATAAATTGAACCTTGATCTAAATTGCGTAATCCGAACAGCAAACGACCGATTTCTTCCTGACCTGCGCCGCGTAACCCGGCTAATGCAATCATTTCGCCTTTATGTAAATTAAAGGATACCGGGCCGGTATCACCGACAACTACGTGATCTAATCGTAGAATTTCATCAGTGTTCTCCGGGAGAGGAATGCGTTGTTTACCACGACTTTCTTCACCAACAATAGCTTTTACCAAACCTTTTACGTCATAGTCTTTTGTTGCACCTTCTGCGACAGGAAAGCCATCTCGCATTACTAAAATACGATCAGATATAGCAATAACCTCATCTAAACGGTGGGTTACATACACCATGCCCACACCTTGTTCCCGTAAACGGTTTAATACAACAAATAAATGTTCTACATCGCTTGCCGGTAGAGAGGCAGTCGGTTCGTCTAAAATTAAAACTTCGGCATTGACTGCAATTGCTCGGGCAATGGCGAGCAGCGCTTTTTCAGTTCTGCTAAGATCAAAAACACGAGTATCGGCAGATAATTTAATGCCGACATAATCCAATGCCTGCTGGGCCTGTTTGTGGATTTTTGCCCAATCAATCAAACCGAAACGACGTGGAAATCCCATAACAAATGCCATATTTTCTGCAATAGTCATCCACTCGATTAAGCCGAGATCCTGATGGATAAAAGCGATAGGCTGTTTATTAGAATTAGAAAGAGATTGTGCGGATTGAATTTTCTGATTATTGAATAAAATTTCACCTTCATCACAATTGTGGATACCGGCCAAAATTTTGATTAAGGTAGATTTTCCGGCACCATTTTCACCCAATAGCGCCACGATCTCCCCTTTATGAATATCAAGACTGACATCATTAACCGCAATGTTTCCACCAAAGCGCTTAATAATATGCTGCATACTTAATATCGGTTGTGTGTTTGAAGTCATATTTCCTCCATTTGAGGAATAAGTAACAAATATAAATCCAACTCGTACTTACTTATCGTGTAGAAAAGTGCGGTTGTTTTTTCAATAGTTTTAAAATTTAACGTTAGTGTGATGCCCAAACAGAAAACCGCATCACACTGGAATTTATATTAAATTTTAGGATACGGGATTATTGAGCCAATGCATCAATTTTATTGACTAAATCGTCACCATGTTTCTCAATGAAGGATTTACGAACATCAGCTTCAATTACCGCTTTGAATGGTGCATTATCCACATTATCAATTACTTCGATACCGGCTTTACGTAATTTTTCCACGATGTCTTTTTCGTTTTGTACGTTCAGATCTCGTTGATACTTTCCCGCTTCTTTGGCTGAATCCAAAATTGCTTGTTGCAATTCAGGCGATAAGCTGTCGAATTTGGCTTTGTTCATTACTACGATGAGCGGAGTATAGCCGTGATTAGTTAAACTTAAGTATTTTTGTACTTCATAAAGTTTTACCGACCAGAAAATACCGATTGGATGTTCTTGGGCATCTACAGCACGGGTTTCAAGCGCGGTGTAAAGCTCTGATAATGGCATTGGTACAGGATTACCGCCTAACAAACTAAATGCTTGAATATACATTGGGTTTTGATTGGTACGTATTTTTAATCCTTTAATATCTTCCGGTTTATTAACAGGATGTTTAGAATTGGAAAATGCACGGAAACCGACATCCCAAAAAGCAAGTCCTTTTAATCCCTGTGCTTCGAGAGCTTTTAATAAATCTTGACCGATTTCACCGTCCAACACTTTATAGACGTGTTGACGGTCTTTAAAAATAAAAGGAATGTCAATAACGTTTAATTTGGGTTCTAATCCGGTAAAGTTCGGTGAACCGGACATTTCCAAATCAATTGTACCGCCGCGTACAGCACTGATCATGGTTTGAGCATTGCCTAATGTACTGTCCGGGAAAAGGCTAAGTTTAAGTTCATTTTTTGTTTTTTCTTTTAATAATTCATTGAATTTTTTGGCTGCGATATGTTGAGTATCACTGCGTGGTGCTTCATAACCGAAACGTAGTGTCGTTGAGGCACTTGCTCTGTCGGCAAATACAGCCATCCCCGCTATCAAGATTAAGGTTTTTAGATTGAAAAATCTCATATTGTTTCTCCTATAGAAATTAAGCGTTTTTCAATGCTGCCATAAGCGGTTTATGACAACGTTATTTTAATTTTATGCAGACATCCAATTGAGAGGTTTGATAATTAATGATGGTACAAAGATAAAAATAAATAGTAATGCGATCATCATTAACAAATAAGGTAGAACTCCTTTGGCAGCCTGCTCGAAAGGCAATTTTGATATGCCGGTAATTACATTGAGTACATTACCTACAGGCGGTGTGATCAGCCCGATAGAAGTATTCAGAATGAACAGTACCCCAAAATATATAGGATCAATTCCAGCTTCCTCAATTAACGGCATTAATACTGGAGTCAGAATTAACACGGTTGGCGTTAAATCCATTACCATACCAATAACAAATACGGCAATCATAATGACGATTAATAGAATAGTTGGATTATCGATAAGTGGTTCTAACAATTCCGTCATAGCCTGAGGAAGTTCGGCAACAGTGATTAACCAACCGGTAACGTTTGCAGCTGCGACTAGGAACATGACGACTGCCGTTGTTTTTGCTGCAGCTAGAATGACAGGATAGAGTTCCTTAAGTTTTAACTCGCGATAAATGAACATTGACACTAATAAGGCATAGAATGCCGCTACTGCACCGGCTTCAGTTGGGGTAAACATACCGGAACGGAATCCGCCGATAATAATGACCGGTAACATAAGCGCCCAGATACTGTTTTTGAAAGAAATACAAAGTTCTTCTCGAGTTGCTTTAGAAAATGTCATTAAATCCAAGCGTTTTGCTTGCCACCACCATAGTGCGGCAAGACATACCCCCATCAAAATACCGGGGAAAATACCGGCTAAAAATAATTTAGTGATAGATACGCCGCTTGCAACCCCAAAGATAATAAATGGAATTGACGGCGGAATAATTGGTGCAATAATTCCCGCTGTACCGATTAAGCCTGCCGATTTATCTACCGGATATCCGGTAGTTTTCATCATCGGTAGTAACATTGCCGCAACCGCAGCTGTATCCGCTACTGCAGAGCCGGAAAGACTCGCCATGATCATTGCGGCAAGAATAGCTACGAATCCTAGTCCTCCGCGTTTATGACCGACCAGTTTCATTGGTAAATCGATAATTCGCTTGGATAAACCGCCTTCATTCATAATTTCACCGGCAAGAATGAAGAATGGAATTGCCATTAAAGAAAAACTGTCCGCACCACTAACGATTTGTTGGGCAAGAATTTGGGCGTCAAATAAATCCAAATGTACCATCAGGGCGATACCACATACCAACAAAGAGAATGCCACGGGAATACCGAGCAGAATTGAACCCAGTAAAACAGAAAGGAAAATTACGACGGTCATTGCTCTTCTCCTTTAACTAAAAGGGTTAATGTAGAGATGAAACGAGTTAATATCAGAATTCCGAATAATATACCGGCGACAACACTAGCGAGATAAGTGATACCGGTTGGAATGCCGGAGATTGGTGCAATATTATTGATATTTAGCTGAAACTGAACCCAACTACCTTTTACGATTAAATAACAGCAGAAAAACATTAATGCATCGGTAAAAAGAGAAAAGATTTTACGTTTTTTATTGGATAAACGTTCGGTAAGCATGGTAACGCTAACATGTTGGTTATCACTAAAGGCAAGAATGGCGCCTAAGAATGTTAGCCATATAAATAAATAGCGGGAAACTTCTTCAGTAATGTTAATGCTACTGTTAAAACCGTAGCGTAAAATCACGTTGAGAAAGACTAAGCAAGACATTATGCTGAGTATAGCGACGACCAACATTTCAAGTAGCTTGCCGGTATAAATTGCGAGAGATTTCATCATTCGCTCCTAAAGTTCACTAATGGCAATTTTTACGACGATTTTACGTATTTTTTCCGATTGACCATCCATAGAAGCGGGGCGATGAATATCTTCAGGAAAAAAGACAGCAAAATTGCCCGGACGCATTATCAGTTCTGTTTCATTTTGTATATCGGTATAAAATAAAATATCACGTTCCGTATCATAATCTTTTGCAATCGGGTTATTCCCTAAATCCGGCGCAACGCCAATACGCTCTTTGCCGGAATGAAGATACTGCACATCAAGATACTGACGGTGAACTTCCGGTAAAATATCAGATTTGTCTTTTGTTTCTAAATCTAACACTTGAACATAGATTAGCTCGCCTTTAATCGGATAACGCCCTGTTTCCATGTTAGTGAAATCGGTAGAAGCCAAATAATCCAAGGCGGTTTGGATAGCCATAGGATATGCTTTCTTATTAACTTTAGATATATGCCCAAAAAACATAGATACCTCGTTTATGAAACTCAGTGAAAATTGACCGCACTTTTATGTTCGGTGATGTAATCGCAAGGGGTTATAACACCGAGTGCGGTTACAGAGATTTTAATTTTGCCCAAACCGTATCATCTACTGGGATACCATTCGCTTTGTTGTCAGCCAAGATGGTCGTGAATTCATGACCGGGTAAACGAACTTCGATATTTGGATCGGCGCGCTCGGCAGTTTTCACATACTCTATAATGCGTTGAAGTTTGGCATCTTTAGTCTCTCCATCAATTAAACGATCAACTTCAATGGCTATAAATACTTGAGAAACGCAGTATTCATCATCTTTGTCTTCTGTCACTGCTGCGGTAGATTCACCATTAGAAAGTAATGTTGCAATCATATCCAATACGATAGATAAACCTGATCCTTTCCAAAACCCCATCGGTAGTAGGCGGCGGTTTTTTTCTACCGTTGCCGGATCACGGGTTAAATTACCGTCATCATCAAAGCCGGCATCCACAAAAGTTTGACGACCCGCCAGGCGATGAACTTCAAGCATACCGTATGAGTACATGGAACAAGACATATCTACCATCGTGATAGGGCTTGTCGGAATCGCAATAATTAGTGGATTAGTACCGATGCGGCACTCTTTCGCCCCCCAAGGCGGCATCACGGCTAAAGCATTTGTCCAACAAATACCAATGTAACCTTTTTCTGCCGCTTGCCATCCGTAACTACCGCCACGCATCCAGTGATTCGCATTACGCAAGGCTACCACGCCGATACCATGCTGTTGGGCTATTTCCATTGCACGATCCATCATTTTTTTGGCGGCTAGATTACCAATTGCTTGGTGAGCATCCCATTGTTCAATAGCGCCTAAAGAAAGTGCTTTGGTTGGCTCGGCTTCAGGCACGATATCCCCGTTTTCCAGCTGCTGAATAAAACGGGGAAAACGATTTACCCCGTGTGAATATGCACCTGCTTGAGTAGTATCGGCAAATAAACCGGCACAATCTTCGGCGATATCTTCACGCATATGACGTGAAAGCAAAATACGTTTAAATTCAGCTTTTAATTCATTGTAAGAAACTCTCATGGATACCTCTTTATTTCACATAGTGGACTTGCGTTTCATAATTTAAGATTTTAACGCTATGATGTCAATAAATGCATGAAATAATAATTATATTAAAATCAATTGGTTATATATTGATTTCGGAATTTGTGATCTTGATCACAATGTATGCAAATAGAATTTCAATATGTAAAATGATATTATTGGAATGCTAGCATTAATAAAAAAATTTACTCGGAAGGATATGTGATATGGCAAGCGAAAAGCCAAGTGGAAATCAGAGTTTAATTCGTGGATTGCGCGTTCTTGAGATCTTAAGCAATTTCCCCAACGGCTGTCCTTTGGCGAAGTTGGCCGAAATAGCAGAACTAAACAAAAGTACAGTACACCGTTTACTACAAGGATTACAAAGCGAGGAATATGTACAAACGGCTAACTCGAATGGTAGTTATCGTTTGACTACTAAATGTTTAAACCTTGGTCATAAGGTGCTTTCTTCATTAAATATCATACATATTGCAGCGCCACATTTGGAAAAATTGAATTTAACTCTCGGAGAAACAGTGAATTTTTCAAAACGAGAGGGGGAGCGGGCAATTATGATTTATAAGTTAGAACCAACGATGGGTATGATTAGAACGAGAGCATATATCGGGCAACATCTCCAATTATACTGTTCTGCGATGGGAAAAATTTATCTTGCCTATGACAAAAAGAATAATTATCTAGACGAATACTGGTCATCTCACCAAGATGTTATTCGCAAACTTACTCATAATACGGTAACGGAATTGGAGGAAATGCGTAAAGAATTAGCGGACATTCGTCGAAAGCAGTATGCAATGGATAAAGAAGAAAATGAGTTGGGCGTAGTATGTCTTGCCTGTCCGATATTTGATTTCAACGGCAATGTAGATTATTCAGTGTCTGTTTCGATGTCGGTTTATAAACTACAAGAATTAGGTATCCGATTTTTTCTTGGAGAAGTTGCACAAACTGCCCGAGATATTTCCTCTGAATTGGGTTATTGCCCCCCTGAATATTCCCATTAGATAAATGGTATGATCTGAATTTTTTTGTAAGTTAAAGAATAGGCAAGTTTATACTTGCCCGAGGTTTATCTTCAATTTTCACGTTTTGCTTTTTGTAGTTTCGCATAGGCGTTTAGCAAGGCTTGATGTTCTCTGAAATTTTTCAACATCTCATCACTTGCCGGTAAATTATAGAAAGGATTGCCTTTTTCTGCCGTGGCTGCCCAAGCGTATTTCACGGTGTCTTTGCCGTACATTTTTTCAAGTGCGGTGCGATACTGCATAGGAGTACGGTTTTCATCTAAGTGGAGTTCAATAATGCTAATTAATGCTCGATAATAATTGGCACGCTCCGGTGTGAAAACAGAAGTATTCATATTTAACGTCCAATTTGCCCAGTCCAATGCTTGTTCTAACTCGCCTAAAGCCAAATGCAGCATTGATTTTAATTCACCGATTCGTAACGTTGTCCATCCGCTAGTTTTAGGGGCAACAATACCGATAAATTCACGTACGCGGGTAGCATCATCGATATTTTGCGTATCCAATTCTTCTAATAATTCTTGGTAAGTCGCAGAATCATGATGCCAGTTCGGTAAATCAAGTAAAATCTCACGCCAATCCATTCCCATATTATTATTGGCGTAGATTAAATCATCTACCGGATAAATATCCGACATACCCGGTACGATAATGCGGCAGGCATACACACCCAAATGGCTATAATCCATAATATAGACTTCTTTGTTTTCCGAACGGAAAATCGCCATTAAATTGTTATATTCCTCTTGTGTTGTACCGGAGAAATCCCAATCGACAAACACATAGTCAGGCGTTTGCTTGAATAGATCCCATGAGATCAAACCGCTAGAATCAATAAAATGGGTTTCTAAATTAGCATGTTCGGCAACATCTTGATTATTGAAAGAAGGTGGGGCGAATACATCCAAATCTTTCAAACTACGACCTTGTAGAAGTTCCGTAACCGTACGTTCTAAGGCTACTTGGAAATTAGGGTGTGCGCCAAAAGAAGCAAAGCATGTGCCGTTATTCGGGTTCAATAACACTACGCAAATGACCGGATATTTTCCGCCTAAGGACGCATCAAAGGCATAAATCGGGAAACCTTCCTCTTCTAATTTGGCGATAGAGGCTTGGATAGAAGGATAGCGATCCATCACCTGTTTTGGAATTTCCGGTAAGCTAATGGCTTCCGCAATAATTTTATTTTTGACATAGCGTTCAAAAACTTCTGACAAGCCTTGCACGCGAGCTTCAAATCTTGTGTTACCCGCCGACATTCCGTTTGACACATAAAGATTGGCGATAATGCTTTGCGGAATATAGACGGTTTGTTCATCGGATTGGCGAACATAAGGCATCGCTACAATGCCACGATCATAATTGCCCGATTGCAAATCCACGAGCAACTCTGGTGTGAGTTCGCCGTCCGGATCAAAATAGTTGAGTAAATTGTCGTCTAAAATTCCTGTCGGTAATGTGGTTTCATCTTCAATCGGGAACCATTTTTCACTGGGATAATGAACGAAATCACCGTTTGCAATTTCTTGTCCTAAATAGAAATCCGCAAAGAAATAGTTGGTGGAAAGACGCTCGAAATATTCACCTAATGCGGAGGCAAGCGCTGCTTTTTTGCTTGCCCCTTTGCCATTCGAGAAACATTGTGGACAATCTTTATCACGAATATGTACCGACCACACATTCGGTACGGGATTTAACCAAGAGGCCGCTTCAATATTAAAACCCAGATCGGTTAATTTTTGTTGGAATTTGCCAATACTGTCTTCAAGTGCCGCATCTTTGCCGGGGATAAAGGTTTGTTCGCTCATTTTTGTTCCTAAAATCAAGATAAAAGTGCGGTGAATAATAGGGGAGTTTTGCAAAGGGAGCAAGAATTGATTTTCACTTTTTAGGAGAATGTTCTACTTACTATCGGGCGATATATGGCAAGATACTATTTCTTCTTGAAAGGCTTCGGTCGGTTGTAAAAATGCAGGGATTTTTGACCGCACTTTCTCCGTATTCAGCGTTAATGGGTAAGTTCGTTTTTGTGCCACAATCAGGGTTAAAGGCGAAAACAGCGTGGTACTGTTATGATTGATGGTAAGATTTTTACATTCCATAATTTCAAAATGCAGTAATTCTAACCAGTCAATAATACGCCAAGCGGGATATTGACGGAAAGGAGCATCCCCCAGTTTTTGTTTGAAAATTAGCGGACTGAGGGGATTAAATAAGGAGAGAAATAACCAACCGTCATCAGCCAGAACGCGATGGACCTCCCGTAAAATTTGATGAGGATCTTGGGAAAAGTTGAGCGTATTGGCGAGAAAACAAGCATTGATTTCTTGCCGAATCAGCGGCAATTGAGTTGGGCTTGCTTGAAGTAAGCTCTTATTGGGGGTTAAAAGTGCGGTTAAATTTTGAGAAATTTTTTCACTGATAAGAATTTGGTGGTGTGCCGGTAGTTCAGTCGGTATTTCGGCACTTAATGCGCCGATTTTTACGATTTGACAGCCTAAAATTTTTAATAACCAAGGGGCAAATGCGTTCTGTAATGCGCTACAATAGGCCTTACCTTGTGGCAATTGTTGCCAACTTGTCGGTGATATGAAGGGGCGTTTTGCTTTTGCCTGCCAATTGATGATCATAAATAAATTTAGCGAGGAATTATGTTAGTAGCTCTGCCTGTGTTGAATGACAATTATATTTGGCTTTATCAACGTGAAAACTTACCGGTTATTATTGTCGATTTATCGGAAACGAACAAGCTCTTTTCTTGGATTGAACAATACAATTTCCCGATTGAAGCGGTTTTACTGACCCATGAGCATGATGATCATACGCAAGGCGTGGTAAAGTTTAAGCAGCGTTATCCGAACGTACCGATTTATGGTTCGCAAGAATGCCTTAAAAAAGGGGCGACACGGATTGTCAATGAAGGGGAAATTATTACGCCGAATTATCGTATTCAAGTTATCCCCACAGGCGGGCACACGGCACAGCATGTGAGTTTTCTTGTAGATAATCACTTGTTTTGCGGCGATGCGTTATTTTCTGCCGGTTGCGGGCGTGTTTTTACCGGCAATTATGCACAAATGTTTGAAGGATTGTTACGCTTAAAAACATTGCCTGATGGAACCGTAGTTTGCCCGGCTCATGAATATACGCTGAGTAATTTAGCTTTTGCGGAAACCGTCATCGCAGACAAAAGTGCGGTTAAAAATTACCGCACTTTTGTAGAAAAACTGCACTCGGAAGGAAAACCAAGTTTGCCTACAACGTTAGGATTGGAGAAATCCATTAATCCTTTTCTGCAAGCGACGACACTGGAAGATTTCATTATTCTACGAAAAGAAAAAGATATTTTTTAACTCTTTTAGGTTATTCTTGGCGAGTTGTTGTTTGTTGATTTGCTCAATGTCGCACAATTCATTAAAATAGCACATTAGTTTTTTATTAAATATTTTATCGCATATCGAAAGTGCGGTAATGTCTAAACGTATTATGACCCTTCTTGTTCTTGGCATTAATCATAAAACCGCCTCTGTCTCGGTGCGTGAGAAAGTTGCTTTTTCTGATGAAAAGCGGTCTCTTGCCTTACAACAAATTCAGCAACAAAATCTTGCGGAAGGGGCAGTGATTCTTTCTACCTGTAATCGCACGGAAGTGTATTTGCATCATCGCCAAATTTCACCGCAAGAGTGTGATAAATGGCGGCAAAATGTAGAACATTGGTTTGCTGATATTCATCAGCTGCCTTTGACCGATCTTTTGCCGAGTATTTATACTCATCAAAATCAACAAGCTGCCAATCACCTTATGCGGGTAGCTTGTGGCTTGGATTCGTTAATTTTAGGCGAACCGCAAATTTTAGGGCAGGTTAAGCAGGCTTTTCAAATCACGGAAGCTTATTATCAACGGTCGAAAGTGGCACTTTCAAGTGAATTTTCCCGCTTGTTTCAAAAAACCTTTTCTACAGCCAAGCGGGTACGTACGGAAACCAATATTGGTGAAAGTGCCGTATCGGTGGCGTATGCCGCTTGTAGTCTGGCCCGTCAAATTTTTGAATCCTTGCACGGGGTGAATATTTTATTGGTTGGGGCAGGGGAAACCATTGAATTGGTGAGCCGACATTTGTTACGCCACGGCGTGAAAAGATTGATGATTGCAAACCGTACCGTGGCAAAAGCGGAGTTACTCGTAGAAAAATTAGCAAGCAATGTTCCCATTGATGTTTTTTCTCTTGAACAATTACAAGCAGCATTAGAACAAGCGGATATTGTGATTAGCTCGACGGGTAGTCCGAATATACTCATTAGCCAAGAAATGGTGGGGCTTGCCCAGAAAAAACGGCATTATTCTCCGATGCTGTTAGTCGATATTGCGGTTCCGCGCGACATTGATGATACTGTCGCCAAGTTGGATAGTGTTTATCATTATACGGTGGATGATTTACAGGATATTATTCAGCGTAATTTGAGCCAGCGGGAGGAGGCTTCCAGGCAGGCGGAAGGGATCATTGCTCAAGAATGCGAAGATTTTTTTGAATGGCTGAAAGTGCGCCAGTTTTCCAACCTTATTAAACATTATCGCGAAGATGCGGAACAGATGCGACAAGATCTATTGGAAAAAGCCTTACAACATCTACAGCAAGGCGGCACTGCGGAAGCCGTATTGCAGGAATTAAGTTATAAATTAATGAATAAACTTATTCATGCGCCTACCCAAACCATGCAATCTATGATGAAAGCGGGTAATGCTGAGGGGCTACATTTATTCTCGAATACGCTTAATCTTTCCCACCCTTTAGATGAAAAAAATAGTTAAATTTTTGACCGCACTTTGTGGTTTTATTACATTGCCTACGCCGGCGGAATATCGAACTTTTACCGATGCGAATATTACCTATGGGATTTTTCACGCTAAACCGGAAGAAATGAGATTACATTGGCGGGATAGTGAAGGTCAAAACTACAATTCTCTTACCAATCTGAAACGTGTCTTACAAAAAGATTATCAAATAAAAATGCTCATGAATGCCGGTATTTATAGTAAACATAATGCACCGGCTGGCTTGTGGATTGAAAATGGCCAAGAATTAAACCCTCTGAATAATAAACGGGGGAAGGGGAATTTTCACATTCAGCCGAATGGCGTGTTTGCCTTAGCCGGTAAGGCCGCTTACATTCTCACGACAAAAGTTTATCAACAAAAACACTTAAAACCGACATTTGCTATGCAATCCGGCCCAATGCTACTCATTGAGGGGAAGATAAATCGTCAATTTAGTGCCGGTTTGGAAAGTTACCATAAACGTAATGCAGTGTGTTTGGATAAGAAAAACCGATTGTTTTTTATTTTAACGACATCAGGAAAACCGAATCTTTATACTTTCAGTCAGGGATTACAAAAAATAGGCTGTTACCATGCCTTGTACTTAGACGGGACGATTTCTAATTGGTATATCCCCGGTATCTTTAACAGTTTCCATTGGCATCATTTTGTTGGAATGATCTCCGTGACAGAAATGGATAAAAAATAACAAAAGCGTTTTTTTTATAATCAACTGAACCTAAAAATTAGGATTTTTACAAAAAATGATTGACGAGGTAGAGGCAAATCAGCATAATACGCTCCGCAAAGCCGATATGGTTAGCAAATAAAAGGCTACATAGCTCAGTTGGTTAGAGCACAACACTCATAATGTTGGGGTCGCAAGTTCGAATCTCGCTGTAGCCACCATTTGCGGGACTGGCGAAATTGGTAGACGCACCAGATTTAGGTTCTGGCGCCGAGAGGTGTGTGGGTTCAAGTCCCTCGTCCCGCACCATTTATCGCTTTGTAAGTCAAAATAGTAGTTGGGGTATCGCCAAGCGGTAAGGCACCGGGTTTTGATCTCGGCATTCCTAGGTTCGAATCCTAGTACCCCAGCCATACTATCCTAAATTTTCTTTATTCTTAACTAAAAGAAATTCTATTGGGGTATCGCCAAGCGGTAAGGCACCGGGTTTTGATCTCGGCATCCCTAGGTTCGAATCCTAGTACCCCAGCCATCTCATTTTGATTGTTCCCCGTTTTGATTTAGCTTGTTTAAGAATTTTTTAGTTTTATTATATAAAGAAAAATGCGGCCAAATTGACCGCACTTTTTACATTTCCCTAATGTTCACGTGTTTTAAAGAACTCAACATCAGGATAACGTTCTTGCGCCAAGTTTAAATTCACCATTGTTGGTGCGATATAAGTCAGATTATCTCCCCCGTCTAAGGCTAGATTTTGCTCATTTTTACGCTTAAACTCTTCAAATTTTTTACCATCGCTACATTCTACCCAACGGGCTGTTGTAACGTTCACATTTTCATAAATGGCTTCTACGTTGTATTCTGTTTTTAGGCGGGATACCACTACATCAAACTGCAATACGCCCACAGCTCCTACGATTAAATCATTGTTGAGAAGCGGACGGAAAACTTGCACCGCTCCCTCTTCGGAAAGCTGTACTAAACCTTTTAGTAACTGCTTTTGTTTGAGCGGATCTTTCAAACGAATGCGACGGAATAATTCAGGTGCGAAATTTGGAATCCCGCTGAATTTCAAATTTTCACCTTGGGTGAAGGTATCGCCAATTTGGATTGTGCCGTGATTATGCAAACCGATAATATCGCCGGCATAGGCTTCTTCAGCGTGGGAGCGATCCCCCGCCATAAAGGTTAAGGCATCAGAAATCACCACATCTTTACCGATACGCACGTGCTTAAGCTTCATTCCTTTTTCATATTTACCGGAAACCACACGCATAAAGGCGACACGATCTCGATGTTTTGGATCCATATTGGCTTGGATTTTGAATACGAAACCGCTAAATTTTTCTTCCGAGCTTTCTATCATGCGAGTGTCCGCTTGACGAGCCTGTGGTTTGGGCGCCCATTCGGTTAAACCGTCAAGGAAATGATCAACACCGAAATTGCCAAGCGCGGTTCCAAAAAATACAGGGGTTAATTCACCTTTGATAAAAGCATCATATTCAAATTCATTGCTTGCTCCTTGTACCAATTCCAATTCGTCACGCAATTGCCGGGCCAAATCATCGCCCACCGCCTCATCTAATTGCGGGTTATTCAATCCCTTCACAATACGTACTTCTTGAATGGTTGAGCCTTGACCTGACCGGTATAAATAGGTTTCGTCTTTGCCGAGGTGATAGACGCCTTTAAACAATTTACCGCAGCCGATAGGCCAAGTGATCGGAGCACAACGAATTTTCAGTACGTTTTCCACTTCGTCCAGTAATTCCATGGGATCTCGAATATCACGGTCAAGTTTGTTCATAAAGGTGATAATCGGCGTATCGCGCAAACGGGTAACTTCCATTAATTTAATCGTACGTTCCTCAACCCCTTTTGCGGAATCAATCACCATTAGACAGCTGTCTACCGCGGTTAAAGTGCGGTAGGTATCTTCCGAGAAATCCTCGTGTCCCGGGGTGTCAAGCAGGTTTACCAAACAATCATTATAAGGAAATTGCATAACAGAGGTGGTAATGGAAATTCCACGTTGCTTTTCCATTTCCATCCAGTCGGATTTTGCATGTGCTGCCGAGCCTTTGCCTTTTACCGAACCGGCGGTTTGAATGGCATTGCCGTATAAAAGCACTTTTTCGGTAATGGTTGTTTTACCCGCGTCGGGGTGGGAAATAATCGCAAAAGTTCGGCGTTTATTCACTTCTTGAGGATAAGTCATGATCTTCTCTTGTTCATTAAAAAATGTCCGCTATTTTCGCTGATTTTAAGATTTTGCTCAAATTAAATTGGAAAAATTCAACGAATTTTATTATTTTTTCAAAAATAGCAAACGTTTGCTTAAAAAGTGCGGTACAATATGCGCCGATTTTTTACCGCAATAAAAAAGGTGTAAACCATGACACAACAAAACCTAAGTCTGAAGAAAATCTACTCCGGTAAAGTGCGTGATCTTTACGAAATTGATGATAAACGAATGTTGATGGTCGCCACAGATCGGCTCTCGGCATTTGATGTGATTTTAGATGATCCCATTCCACGAAAAGGCGAGATTTTGACGCAAATTTCTAATTTTTGGTTTAAAAAATTGGCACATATTATGCCAAATCATTTCACCGGCGATTCTGTTTATGATGTGCTGCCAAAAGAAGAAGCGGATTTAGTGAAAGATCGCGCGGTGGTTTGTAAGCGTTTGAATCCTATTAAAATTGAATCTATTGTGCGTGGTTATTTAACCGGAAGCGGGTTAAAAGATTATCAACAAACCGGCACGATTTGTGGTTTAAAACTACCGGAAGGCTTGGTGGAAGCAAGTAAATTGCCGGAGCCGATTTTTACCCCTTCAAGTAAAGAGGAAGTGGGTAATCACGATATTAATATCAGCTATGAAGAATGTGAAAAATTAATTGGTGCAGATTTGGCCGCTCAAGTTAAAGAAAAAGCCATTGCACTTTATACGGCGGCGGCAGAATATGCGCTCACTAAAGGCATTATTATCTGCGATACTAAATTTGAATTTGGGCTGGATGAAAAGGGTACGCTAACTCTGATGGATGAGGTGTTAACTCCGGATTCAAGTCGTTTTTGGTCGATTGATACTTATAAAGAAGGCACAAATCCGCCTTCGTTTGATAAGCAATTTGTGCGTGATTGGTTAGAAAATAGCGGTTGGAACAAACAACCGCCGGCACCTAAAGTTCCGGCCGATGTTATTGAAAAGACGGTTGCGAAATACCAAGAGGCTTTGGATCTTTTAACTCAATAATGCGAAAAACCCTGCTAACAAGGCAGGGATTTTTATAGATAAAAAACTGTAAAAATAGTTTGCGAAGTATGTAAACCGCTAGACAAATGAGAGAAGTGCGGTTATATTTTATCGAGTTTTTATTCATTTAAAGTGATTAAATATTCAAAAACAGCGTTAAGTAAGGAAAAAATATGTCAAATACGATTTTGCAAGGTTTACCTAAAGGTCAGAAAGTAGGGATCGCCTTTTCCGGCGGTTTAGATACGAGTGCGGCATTGCTTTGGATGCGTCAAAAAGGTGCGGTACCTTATGCTTACACGGCAAATTTAGGTCAGCCAGATGAGGACGATTATAATGCCATTCCTAAAAAAGCGATGGCTTATGGGGCGGAAAATGCCCGCTTGGTTGATTGTCGCGCTCAGTTGGTTCATGAAGGGATTGCAGCGATTCAATGTGGCGCATTTCACATTTCAACGGGCGGTATTCCTTACTTCAACACGACGCCGCTTGGTCGTGCGGTAACAGGTACTATGCTCGTTGCAGCGATGAAAGAAGATGATGTTAATATTTGGGGAGATGGTTCGACCTTCAAAGGTAACGATATTGAGCGTTTCTATCGTTACGGTTTATTAACCAACCCAAAATTAAAAATTTATAAACCTTGGTTGGATGATCAATTTATTCACGAGCTGGGCGGTCGTTTGGAGATGTCTAAATTCTTAATTGAAAATGGCTTTGATTACAAAATGTCGGTGGAAAAAGCCTATTCAACGGATTCTAATATTCTTGGCGCAACTCATGAAGCAAAAGATTTGGAAGAATTAAGTACCGGTATGAAAATTGTTAAACCAATTATGGGCGTAGCATTTTGGGACGAAAGTGTTGAAATCAAACCGGAAACCGTGACTGTCACCTTTGAAGAAGGCGTACCGGTAGCATTAAACGGTAAACGTTTTGATGATTCGGTGGAAATGATGCTTGAAGCCAACCGAATCGGTGGTCGTCATGGTTTAGGGATGTCCGATCAAATTGAAAACCGTATTATTGAGGCAAAATCCCGAGGTATCTATGAAGCACCGGGAATGGCACTGTTGCACATTGCCTACGAGCGCTTGGTGACGGGGATTCATAACGAAGATACTATTGAACAATACCGTATTAATGGCTTACGCTTAGGTCGTTTATTATACCAAGGTCGTTGGTTTGATCCGCAAGCGTTAATGTTGCGTGAAACGGCCCAACGCTGGGTTGCTAAAGCTATTACGGGTACGGTTACTCTAGAATTACGTCGCGGTAACGATTTCACGATCTTAAATACAGAATCGCCGAATTTAACTTATGAGGCGGAGCGTTTGAGTATGGAAAAAGTGGAAGACGCACCGTTCGATCCGATTGATCGTATCGGTCAATTAACCATGCGCAATCTTGATGTTGCCGATACCCGTGGTAAATTGGGAATCTACGCAGAAACCGGTTTATTGGTATCAAATAAAAACTCAGTGTTGCCACAGTTAGGCAAAAAATAATATTGAATTGATATGAATAACCGCACAAAAGTGCGGTTATTTTTTACTTTATTTTTTATCAAGCATCACTTCTTCTTGGCAATGCGGGCAATTCATTAGATGTTCTTCATTGTTATGTATGATGTAATGTCCCATTTTTTTTGCTTTTGTGTTTAAATATTTTGTATTGTAGCGATTTTCGCCCACATTTAACGGCACACGCTCAACGATATTAATCCCGGCTTTTTTCATCGTTTCCACTTTTTCAGGATTGTTTGTCATTAAACGCACTTTTTTTACACCCAATAATTCAAATATATCGGCACAGACTTCAAAATTGCGTTCATCCGCTTTAAAACCGAGGGCGAGGTTCGCTTCAATCGTATCCATTCCTTGATCTTGTAGTGAGTAAGCACGAATTTTATTAATTAAGCCGATACCACGCCCTTCTTCACGGTGATAAATTAAGACACCACGCCCTTCTTCCTTAATTTGACGAAGTGCGGTGGCAAGTTGGAAACCGCAATCGCATTTTAAACTATGCAGGGCATCACCGGTTAAGCATTCGGAATGAATTCGAGCTAAAACAGGTTCATCGCTGTTTGAAATATCACCCATTACTAACGCAACATGTTCTTTTTTCGTATCAGGAAATTCAAACCCTACCATTTTAAAAATACCGTATTCGGTAGGCAAATTGGCTTGAGCAACCAGCTGAATTTTTGTCATAAGCTATCCTTATTCATTTTCATTTCTGCTAAAATGCGCACTCTGATTCTAATTATTAAGGGGTGAGCATGTTTAAGAGGCTGTCATTATATACGTTATTACTTTGTCTTGTACCGTTTTTTATGTGGGGATTTTCCTATCAATGGCATGGCAATGAGCAATTAACGGAGGCAGATTATTGGCTTTACTTGCTTACTGAAACCGGTAGTGTGCCTTATGCCTTGATTACTTGTGGCGTGTTTGCTCTTATTTTTGGTTTTTTGTTTAAAAGTCGCAAACAGTGGATGTTAGGTGTAGCAGTGATGGCATTTTCTGTTATCGCCACTCAAGCGGTAAAAACGGGATTAAAGGCGATGTTTAAAGAACCGCGTCCGTTCACGGTGTATCTGGCGGAACAAACTAATCAAACAACAGAAAAGTTTTATGAACATGACCGCACTCAGCGGGCAGTGATGGCAAAAAACTTTTATTCTATGCAGCCAAACACACCGGCTTGGCTAGTGAACCATTATGAAAATGAAACCGGCTATGCTTTCCCGTCGGGTCATACCATTTTTGCCGCGACATGGTTAATGCTTGCCGTGGGATTCACTCAATTATTAGGCAATCGTTCGTGGAAAGCTAAGTTGCTAGTAGGCATTATGGCCGTATGGAGTTTGCTTATGCTGATTAGCCGTGTGCGTCTAGGCATGCATTATCCGATTGATCTTTTTGTTGCAACGGTTTTTGCCTGGCTGGTGAATCTGGTTATTTTTGTTTTTTTACAGAAAAAACGATCTTCGTCATAACATAAAAATTTAAGTGCGGTTAAAATTAGCCGAGATTTTTAGCGCACTGTTTTAGAAAAGGAGCCGATTATGTACTATGGGTTAGATATTGGCGGCACAAAAATTGAACTTGCCGTATTTAATGGGAAACTAGAAAAACTGTATTCCGAACGAGTGCCAACGCCTAAAACGGATTACGATGAATGGCTTAATGTGATTGTGGACTTAGTCAATCGTGCTGACGAGCAATTCGGTGAGCGTGGTACCGTTGGACTAGGTGTACCGGGATTTGTTAATCAACAAACAGGGCTTGCGGAAATTACCAATATTCGTGTGGCGGATAACAAGCCTATTTTACGTGATCTTTCCGAACGTTTAGGGCGTGAAGTGCGGGCGGAAAATGATGCAAATTGTTTTGCTTTGTCTGAAGCGTGGGATGAGGAAAACCAACAATATCCCACTGTGCTTGGGTTGATTCTCGGTACAGGATTTGGCGGCGGTTTTGTCCTGAATGGGAAAGTCCATTCCGGTCAAGTCGGTATGGCTGGTGAGCTTGGGCATTTACAATTAAATTATCATGCATTGAAATTATTAGGTTGGGATAAAGCCCCGATCTATGACTGTGGCTGCGGTAATCACGCGTGCTTAGATACCTATCTTTCCGGTCGTGGTTTTGAAATGCTGTACCATGATCTCAAAGGGGAAAAGCTGTCTGCCCGTGAAATTATCGATGCCTTTTATCTGGGCAAAGAAAGTGCGGTCAATTTTGTGAATCTTTTTGTTGAATTAGCGGCTATTTCTATCGGCAATATTATCACGGCATTCGACCCGCATATGATTGTATTAGGTGGCGGTCTATCTAATTTTGATTATCTCTATGAAGCGTTGCCGAAAGCTTTACCGCCTCATTTAATGCGTACTGCAAAAGTACCGCCGATTAAAAAGGCCAAACATGGTGATTCCGGCGGTGTTCGTGGTGCGGCGGCATTATTTTTAACAAGATAATCTTTTAAAGGCGTATATTTTCTCTATACGCCTTTTGTTTTTATCTAATGGTTGTTTGTTTTTATTAGATAAAATCTTTTTAAATGTATTTATTTTTTGATCAATATCGCTTTTCTTATTCTTCTTCATTACAATTCCGCCCTCATATTTATTTGAAGGAATGCTATGGAATTAATTGCTTATTTAGAACAATTCTTAATGTGGATTGTTGAACATCTTGATGAACCGTTATGGAACCTGACAATTATCGTTTTACTTGGTGTAGGTCTATTTTTTACCATTACTACCGGCTTTGTACAATTGCGGTTATTTCCTGTCAGTATTCGAGAAATGTGGTTTGGACGGGCCGCTGAGGGAAATTCTTTAACACCTTTTCAAGCTTTCGCCACAGGGCTGGCGAGCCGTGTCGGGGTAGGCAATATCGGCGGTGTTGCAACCGCTATCGCGCTCGGCGGAGAAGGGGCGGTGTTTTGGATGTGGATTACTGCTTTTATTGGTATGTCGAGTGCCTTTGCGGAATCTACTTTAGCACAGCTATTTAAAGTTCAGGATAAAGACGGATCATTTCGTGGCGGGCCTGCTTACTATATGGTACAAGGGTTGAAGTCACGCAGTATGGCAGTGGCATTTGCCATCGCTCTTATTTTTACTTTTGGTTTTGCGTTCAATTCCGTGCAATCAAATGCTATTGTGGAAGCAACGCATAATGCGTGGGACTGGCAAGGGGAATATGTCGGCATCGTGTTAGTTATTTTAACGGCAGCCATTATTTTTGGCGGTATCAAACGCATTGCCGTGATTTCCAGCAGCCTTGTGCCCATGATGGCGTTATTTTACTTAATTATGGCGGTCATTATTCTTGGTATGAATATTGAGATGGTACCAATCGTAATTAGTAACATCATCAAAAGCGCCTTTACTTTTGATGCGGCGGCAGGCGGCTTTTTTGGTGCGATGGTTTCTAAAGCGATGATGATGGGTATTAAACGTGGTTTATTTTCTAATGAAGCCGGTATGGGCTCTGCGCCAAATGCGGCGGCGGCTGCCCATGTGAAACACCCCGTCAGCCAAGGTTTAGTCCAGATGCTAGGCGTATTTGTGGACACGATGATGGTATGTACTTGCACCGCTGTGGTGATTTTGCTTTCAAATAATTATGGCAGTGAAGCGCTCAAAAGTATTTCTCTCACACAAAACGCCTTGCAATATCATGTGGGGGAATTTGGCTTGCATTTCCTTGCATTTATTTTGCTGCTTTTTGCTTATTCTTCGATTATCGGTAACTATGCTTACGCAGAAAGTAATATCCGCTTTATTAAAAATAAACCTTGGTTTGTATTGTTATTCCGTTTGACTGTTCTGTTTTTCGTTTATTTTGGTGCGGTACGTTCAGGCAATGTGGTGTGGAATTTCGCCGATACGGTGATGGCCGTGATGGCAATTCTGAATTTGGTGGCAATCGTGCTGCTTTCACCGATTGTGTGGACACTCTTGAAGGATTATCAGCGCCAACTTAAAGCCGGAAAAACACCGGAATTTAAAATTGAAGATTATCCCGAATTGAAAAAACGGGTGCTTGAACAAGAAACTTGGAAATAAAAAAGTGCGGTCAAAATTTTCGACATTTATGTTTTGATTGATAATTTTAAAATCCTTATTAAATTTTTATTTAGTAGGTTTTTTTTATCACTTAGCATATTGTTAAAAACTTCGTCAAAAACAGCCGCACTTCTATCTAAATCTAACCAAATACTTGATTATCAAAACGTTCCACATAGCCTGCTAAATTCGATTTTGAGCGTGCATATTGTGCAATTTGGGTATCAATTGGGGTTTGAATTAGACTGGCGACAATCGGAACAATCGACACATCGGCTAAAGTAATTTCATCACCGAACAGATAGTTTTTTTCTGCCAAATAATCACTAATGGCATCTAAATCTACAAAACCAAGTTGATATACTTCTTCTAAACTATGACGCCCAATACCATGTCCTTGCATTTGATTCAGCACATTTGCTTGCAACATTAAGAAGGTTTGTTCTGCTTGTTCAGATGGCATTCCTTCAAACATCGCTGCCATCATAAAAGGTTTACCGATTGGGTCAATAAAGCGGTTGTAAACACTATTCCAATAAAGATGTTCTTCTGCCATACGACAGAAGGCGTGAGAAATTGCTCGTTGTTCGGTCGTTAAATTGCGGTCTAAGTCCACATCATATTTTGTCTTTAAGTGTTCAGTAATGAAATGGCTGTCAGCAATCATTTTGCCATCATTTTGTAATACTGGCACTTTGCCTTTCGGCATTTTGCTAAAGTCTGTCACATATTCTTTCTCAAATTTTAGGTTGGCGATACGTAACAACGCTTCAATTTTCCACGCAAAAGGGGAAGAACTACGAATTGTACCTGCCCCGGGTAAAGTAAATAATTTCAACATAAATTTAACTCCTTAATTGTTTAGATAGTGCTGTACAGTATATCAGATTAAATAAAGTTGATAATACTTCATTTTTTAAATACACTGTGAAGTAAAACTTTGTAATTGGGTGGGGAATGGATACATTAAAAGCAATGCTGATTTTAGGGAAAGTCATTAATAGCGGTAATATGTCAGTGGTGGGGCGTGAGCTGGGTATGAGTAATTCCGCCGTTAGTCAGCATATCAAACAACTTGAGCGGCATTATGGAATGAAATTAATTAATCGGACAACGCGTCATATTTCGCCCACATCGGCAGGACAGATACTTTGGCAAGGTGCGCGTGAGATTAGTCAGATACTGATAAAAACACAGCAAAATTTGACCGCACTTAAGACAGAATTTAGTGGTATCGTCACTATTAGTTTGCCGAGTTCCTCGATTGAAAGTTCATCAATTAAACGTTTTTTGCAACAAATGAATGTGCAATATCCGCAAATTGATATTTATCTCTTGCCGGACGATAGTGTAGCCAACCTCTATCAAGACAGTATAGATATAGCCCTTCGTGCAACTGAACCTGATGATAATTTAATTGCTCGCTTTCTCACCCAATGGAAACTTTGTATCTGTGCTTCACCGACTTATTTAGCAAATAATCCCATAAACCATTTGGGCGATTTGGCTCAGGGGACTTGGATTCATTTCGATAATAAAATTTTTAATAATGCATTCGCCACAATGGGATTGGGAAAATTTTCTGCCAATAAGGTTATCCATTGCCCGATTATTTCATCTGCTAAAAGTCTTGCTTTAGAGGGATTCGGACTGACATTACAGCTTTATGGCGATATTGAATATTATGTGGAAAATGGCAAACTTTCTATTGTCTTACCTAATAGCCCATTACCAACCCATAATCTTTATGCGGTAACGGTACATCGCAATCAATCAGCAAAAATTGATGCAGTATTAAATGTACTAAAACAGGCGTTTCAATGAAGGAAAACGCCTTTATGACTTACCGATAAATTTTTGTTGGGCATCTATTTTTACCTTGGTTTTAATTATCAAAGGTATTTTTATACGATTAACGTGTGGAGGGGTCATATGTCATACAGAAAATTCTCTATGAAAATTGACCGCACTTTTTACTCTTTCAAATTCCGATAAGTCAAAAAATAATAGGCTAATACCGCAATCACCACACAAGCTCCCATGGTGAATAGCATTGGGGCGGCGGTATCCATTTTCATCGTGGCGACTAAGCTGCCAATGACTGCTCCGGTCGCAAAACGTACACTGCCTACTAAGGAATTAGCGGTACCGGATATGGTCGGGAATTTTTCTAAAATTGATGCCATGGCATTAGAGGATATCAGCGGATTTTGACCGACAAAAAATGCTACGCCTATCGCCATTGACCAAAAGCCGAAATCAAAAAGTGCGGTCAGTATAAGCCAGACTCCCGATAAAAATTGAATGGCAATGCCAATGCGTAACATGGTTTCCGCCCCGACGTTTATTACAAATCGCCCGTTTAGGAAAGAGGCGAAAGTCATAATGGCGATATTCAGCATAAAGAAATAGCCGAATTGATCGACAGGAATGCCATAAATCCCGATATATACAATAGACCCGGCAGTAATGAAAGCAAACAAACCGCCAAACCCGAAAGAAGCGGCAAACATATAGCCTAATACTTGTTTTTGTTTCCATAGGCTCATAAAGTTTCGGGCAATAATGTTTAAACGGAGCGGAATGCGGTTTTCTTTTTTATGGGTTTCGGGAATGATAAAAAATACTAACAATGTCGATAATATGCCCATTAATGCAATGACGTAAAAAATAGCGTGCCAGTGGAAATATTTTACGATGTAACCGCCGATAATCGGGGCAACCAAGGGGGCAATCATAAATACTAGCGTGATAGTGGATATCACTTTTGATAATTCATTTTTACTGAATAAATCGCGTAACAATGCACCGGAAAGCACCACTGGCGCCGCACCGAAGAATCCCTGGATAAAACGAAGTGCGGTGAAATTTCCGATAGAATTGATTCCGGTTAAAATCAATGCAGCAATGGTGCTGATAATCACGCCAAGCAAAATGATGGGTTTGCGTCCGAAACTGTCGCCGAACGGCCCCCAAAATAACTGCCCGAATGCCATACCGTATGCAAAGGCGGTGAGTGTGTGTTGCACCTGTTCCGGACTGATGTTGAAATCTTTAGCAATTTCTAAAAAGGACGGCAAATACATATCGACACCAAAAGGCGGCAACATAGACAAAATGCCGAGGGTCATAATAAAAATAAAGGTTGGTTTTATATTTTGCTTCATAGTATTTTATTTAAACTGTTAATTTCGGTTTGTGTGAGCGGGCGGTATTCTCCTTCTTCCAAGCTTTCGTCTAATTCTACCGCACCGATTTTCCAACGGTGTAACCCGACAACTTTATTACCTAGTGCGGCAAACATTCGTTTTACTTGGTGATAACGCCCTTCTGAAATGGTGAGATTGACATTGTAATCATCTAAAATCTCAAGTTTTGCAGGCTTAGTCAGCGTTTTTTCTCCGCGTAATAAAATGCCTTCTTCACAGGCCTGTGTATAGTGGGCTTCAATAGGATCGGCAAGGGTCACCAAATACGTTTTTTCACAATGATGCTTAGGAGAGGTGATGCGGTGCGACCATTGCCCGTCATCGGTGAGTAAAACAAGTCCGCTCGTATCCGCATCTAAACGCCCCGTACTATGTAATTTTCCTGCAAGAGGATAGTCAAAGAATTGGTAAATCGTGGGATAGTCTCCATCATCATGTGAACAGACACAGCCCTGAGGTTTATTCAGCATAAAATATTGACCGCTTTCCAACCAAGCGAGAAAGATATCTTCAAAATAAATTTCATCTTCTTTTGAAATTTTACGTGCACTGTTTTTTTCAATTTCACCGTTAATTCTGACCGCACTTTGGCGAATGGCTTTAGTGGCTTGAGAACGGGTTAAGCCGGTATTTTCGGCTATAAATTTATCTAATCGCATAAGATTTCTCTTTTTTAATAGTTGGAGGTGTTTTTACACAGATTTGAATCTGCCGGCAGGATAAAGAAAAATAAAAAACACCCATGAGATCGGGGATAACTATAAATTAAGTTTGATTAAACCAAGATACATAATCAAATTGATCATAATACTTCATTCCATTCCAACCGGAAAAAGTGAATAAATCACCCACTTGGTTTTGCTGTTCAAAACCTTTTATGTAAAATGCAGAGCCTAATTCAGGGTAAGGTTTGTGAGTAAACACCACTTTATTTTTGAACGGAAGCCGATTAAAGGCGACAAGATTTTCATAATCAATACCTTGTGCGCCGTCTTTATCTGTCATGATGATAAATAAATTATCAAGGTTGATCCGAGCTGAGCGGATTTGCCATTTTTCTTTTGCTTCTTGTTCATTGTGATAATGCATGAAATGAATTTCAATGTCTGCCAATTTACCGACCGGATAAGTTTTTCTAGAGGCGACAAACTCAAGGGGCTGCTGTTGATAAAACGTGATATTTTGCAAATAACGAATAAAGTCTTTAGGGCTTAAATAAAGATTCACAAAAGGTGAGTTAAAAGGTTCACCAAGATCATGCAAAATAAACGCACCGACACAGTTGGCGGAGATAACCGTCATACCATGGTTGTTCAAGCGTGATTTGAGTTGATTATTAATGAATTTTCTTTGCAGTCGATTAACCGCATATTTGACTTTTGATAGCAAAAGAGTGTCTCCCGATTTCGTCATCCTACTCTTTTTAACCCATTAATTCAACCTGTAATTTTTGTAAAGGATTTGTGAAAATTTGCGGTTCATCACAAATTTGGAGAAAAAAAGGGAGTATAATCAAACCGTTTTTTCAATTTGGTTCTGTGCGAACCAAGTTCCGTATCAACCACAATGGAGTATTTATATGAGCGAACAACTACGCCAAGCAGCATTGGATTTTCACGAGTTTCCTATTCCGGGAAAAATTGAAGTTACCCCGACAAAATCGTTGGCAACCCAGCGTGATTTAGCCCTCGCTTATTCTCCGGGTGTGGCGGAACCTTGTTTGGAAATTAAAAAAGATCCCTTGGCGTCTTACAAATATACGGCACGCGGAAACTTGGTGGCTGTGATTTCAAACGGTACGGCAGTACTGGGTTTAGGTAATATCGGCGCACTTGCAGGCAAACCCGTTATGGAAGGAAAGGGGGTTTTATTTAAAAAGTTTGCCGGTATTAATGTATTTGATATTGAAGTGAATGAACATGATCCGGACAAATTAGTGGATATTATCGCTTCTCTTGAACCTACCTTTGGCGGTGTAAATCTTGAAGATATCAAAGCACCCGAGTGCTTCTATATTGAGCAGAAATTACGGGAGCGTATGAATATTCCTGTATTTCACGATGATCAACACGGTACGGCAATTATTAGTGCCGCAGCCATTATTAATTCACTTCGCATTATAGGGAAAAAAATTGAAGAGGTACGTCTTGTTGCATCAGGTGCGGGTGCCGCTTCAATCGCTTGTTTGAATTTATTGCTTTCCCTCGGAATGAAACGTGAAAATATCACAATTTGCGATTCAAAAGGTGTGGTATATAAAAATCGTGGTGATCGCATGGATCAAACAAAAGAAGATTATGCGATTGAAGATAACGGATGGCGTACGCTGGCAGATGCCATTCCGAATGCGGATATTTTTCTTGGTTGTTCAGCCGCAGGGGCATTGACACAAGATATGGTTAAAACTATGGCGGCGCATCCGATAATTCTTGCCTTGGCTAACCCTAATCCGGAAATTACCCCGCCGGAAGCCAAAGCTGTTCGTCCTGATGCGATCGTATGTACCGGTCGCTCGGATTATCCGAATCAAGTAAATAATGTGCTTTGTTTCCCGTTTATTTTCCGTGGCGCCTTGGATGTCGGGGCGACGGCAATTAATGAAGAAATGAAACGAGCGGCCGTTTATGCTATCGCCGATCTTGCTCTTGAAGAACAAAATGATGTAGTCACTTCCGCTTATGGCGGTAAAGGTGCGATATTTGGTCCGGAGTATGTGATTCCCCGCCCGTTCGATCCTCGTTTAATTGTGCGTATCGCACCGGCGGTGGCAAAAGCTGCAATGGAATCAGGAGTGGCAACACGTCCTATTGAGAATTGGGCTGAATATACTGAAAAACTTACTCAGTTTGTTTATAAAACCAGTTTATTTATGCGTCCGATTTTCAATCAGGCAAAACAATCTCCGCAGCGTATTATTCTTGCCGAAGGGGAAGAAACGAATGCGCTACATGCTACACAAGAAGTTGTTTCTATGGGCTTGGCAAAACCGATTTTGATTGGTCGTGAAAGTATTATTGAGGCAAAAATCAAAAAACTCGGTTTACGTTTACAACCGGGCGTTGATTTTGAGATCATTGATAATGAAAATAACCCTCGCTATGAAGAATGTTGGAAATATTATTATGAATTGACTAAACGAAAAGGCATTACGCAAGCGATTGCTAAACGCGTAGCACGTTCAAATACAACCGTACTTGCCTCAATTTTAGTCAGCCTTGGTTATGCGGACGGTTTGATATGCGGTTTATTCGGTTCTTACGCTAAACATTTAGCTTCAATTCAAGATATTATCGGCTTAAAAGAGGGGGTGAAAGTTCCGGCAACATTACAGAGTTTAGTATTGCCGAGCGGTAATGTATTCTTAACGGACACCCATGTAAACTTAGATCCTAATGCGGAAGAGCTTGCTGAAATTACTCTAATGGCGGCAGAGGAAGTGCACCGTTTCGGAATCGAACCTGCGGTTGCATTGCTTTCTCATTCAAATTACGGCTCATCTAACGAATTAGGCGCACCGAAGATGCGTGAAGTCTTGGAGATTGTGAAAGCACGTGATGCTAAATTGATGATCGATGGGGAAATTCGCGGTGATTTAGCTATGAGTGAGGCTCACCGCCGAGAAATCATGCCGGACAGCCCGCTAAAAGGTTCTGCGAACTTATTGGTTTTCCCGAATTTAAGTGCGGCACGTATTAGTTACAGCTTGCTACGCGGTACAACGACAGCAGTGACTGTCGGCCCTATCCTTATGGGGGTAAATAAATCAGCCCATATTTTAAATCCGTCAGCATCCGTTCGCCGTATTATTAATATGATTGCTTACGCAGCGGTACAAGCACAGCAAGATTAGTTTTTGGTCAATGAAAAGTGCGGTTAATTTTAACCGCACTTTTTTGTTTTATTTGTTCGCCAAAATGACCGCTCTTTTAGGGGCGGGATAGCCCTCAACCGTTTTGCTATGATCATTCGGATCTAAAAAATCAATGAGGCTTTCATTTTCCAGCCAATCGGTTTTACGTTGTTCTTCAAGTGTTGTGATGGCAACGTCCACACAGCGAACATTTGTAAAACCCGTTTTTTCCAACCAGTTTACTAAAGCCGGCACGGACGGAATAAAATACACGTTTTTCATTTTGGCATAACGATCTGTCGGTACAAGAATGCTATTTACATCACCATCTATTACTAGCGTTTCCAGCACTAATTCTCCACCTTTTTTCAGTTGATTTTTTAGCTGGGCCAGATGATCTAAGGGGGATTTTCGATGATAGAGTACACCCATAGAAAAAACCGTGTCAAAGGCGGCAAGAGGCTGCATTTGTTCTATACCGAGCGGAATAAGGTTTACGCGGCGATCGTTGTTTAATAATTTACGTACGGCTTCAAATTGGCAGAGGAAAAGTTCGGTAGGATCAATGCCGACTACCATTTTTGCTCCCTCACCCAGCATACGCCACATATGATAACCGCTACCGCAGCCCACATCTAAAATGATGCGATCTTTCAATGGCGCAAGATGAGAGAGAAGGCGATCCCATTTAAAATCGGACCGCCATTCGCAATCAAGATGAATACCGAATAGATGATAAGGACCTTTTCGCCAAGGCATAAGCTGTTTTAAATGGTGAATAATACGTTGTTTTTCACCCTCTGAAAGCGGATAAGTGCGGTCGGCTTTCACTGCGTTTTTGAGATCAATACTCTCGGCATGTAAATCGGGCAGAAAATCCACGACTTTTGACCATTTTTCATAGTCGCCATGGGTTTGTTTTTCCCATTCTTTGAGTTGAAGGGGGAGGGTATCTAACCAATCGGATAACGGGCTTGTAGCGATTTGTTGATAAAACGGGCGAAAATCGATCATTTTGTTTCCTTACGGGCTTTTTAGATCAAAACAATCCTAGAAAAGGTATTGAGAATTTAAGAAAGCTCGCATTCTACCTTATTTAGATTTATTATTCTATTTGTGAAAATAAGATTCAGAGACAATAAATAATGGATGCCGTAGAGTTATTGATGAATGTAACACCCTATGAAACGCGTATTGCATTAGTGGAAATGGGCGTATTAAAAGAAGTCCATATTGAACGCCAGGCAAAGCGCGGTATCGTAGGGAATATTTATAAAGGCCGGGTGACACGCGTATTACCCGGAATGCAGTCCGCATTTGTGGATATCGGTTTGGAAAAAGCGGCATTTTTACATGCCTCCGATATTGTATCTCATACCGAATGTGTGGATGAAAATGAACAGAAACAATTTAAAGTAAAGAGTATTTCGGAATTGGTGCGTGAAGGGCAGGATATTGTGGTTCAAGTAGTGAAAGATCCGCTAGGCACAAAAGGTGCCCGCTTAACTACCGATATTACATTACCCTCCCGCTACTTAGTGTTTATGCCGGAAAACAGTCATGTAGGCGTTTCACAGCGTATTGAAAGTGAAGAAGAACGTTGCCGCTTAAAAGCGTTGGTGGAACCCTTCTGCGATGAATTAGGCGGGTTTATTATTCGCACGGCGACAGAAGGGGTGACAGAGGAAGAACTTCGCCAAGATGCGGAATTTCTCAAACGTTTATGGCGCAAGGTATTGGAGCGTAAAAGTAAATATCCGACCCGTTCGAAAATTTATGGAGAGCCGGCATTACCACAGCGTATTTTGCGTGATTTTATCGGTACGACATTAGAAAAAATTCGTATTGATTCCAACATTTGCTTTAACGAAGTAAAAGAGTTCACCGATGAATTTATGCCCGAATTAAGCGATAAACTCGTGCTTTATTCGGGAAATCAACCGCTATTTGATGTGTATGGGGTTGAAAGTAGCATTCAGCAAGCCTTAGATAAACGTGTGAATTTAAAATCCGGCGGTTATTTAATTATTGAGCAAACGGAGGCGATGACCACTATTGACATCAATACCGGTGCGTTTGTGGGGCATCGAAATTTAGAGGAAACCATTTTCAACACAAATATTGAGGCAACAAAAACTATTGCTCAGCAACTTCAGCTACGTAATCTTGGCGGTATTATTATTATTGATTTTATTGATATGCAGTTGGAAGATCATCGAAATCGAGTGTTGGAATCATTACAGGATGCTTTATCCAAGGATCGGGTAAAAACGAATGTGAACGGTTTTACCCAACTTGGTTTGGTGGAAATGACACGTAAACGAACCCGTGAAAGCCTCGAACATATTTTATGCGATGAATGCCCGGTATGTCGCGGCCGCGGTCATGTGAAAACAGTGGAAACCGTGTGTTATGAGATTATGCGGGAAATTATTCGCGTCTATCATTTATTCAGCAGTGAGCAATTTGTAGTGTATGCCTCTCCTTCTGTTGCGGAATATCTAATTAATGAAGAATCTCACGGGCTTCTTCCTGAAGTGGAAATGTTTATCGGTAAACGTGTTCAGGTGAAAACCGAACAGTTTTATAACCAAGAGCAGTTTGATGTGATAGTGATGTAATTAAGCGAGGCGCAAATTAAAAAGAGCGGTCAATTTGACCGCTCTTTTTTTACTTATAGGCGACTAAACGTCATAAGTCCCCATAACAACCGCTTGATCTAAAATATGCCCCTGCATAGCAAAATGAAGATCATTGAAACGAAAACCCGGCTTAAGATCGAGTTTAGTATCGAGGGCATACACAATTAATTCATAACGATGTAAACAATTCGGGGGAGCCATACCGCCGTAAAAGGAGGCTTCGGCAAGTTCAAATTTGCCTAACACACTCGCCCAAGAATTCGCACCTTGTACATAATCCGTTGCGGTTTGGCTTTCGTTTTCCCGCACGCTTGTACGTTCAAGATTGGCGATTAACCAGTGAATCCATACAAACCCGCTTGCGGTAATGGCGTCTTTATCCTCAAGTACTACGGCAAAAGATTTTGTGCCTTCGGGGGCATCTTTTATTTCAAAAGGAATGGAATAGGTGGGCATACCGTTTAGGCTGAATTGTGTTCCACGTTTGCCATATTTGTCTTCAAATGCGCCATTTTTAATGGCAGAACTGGTTACGATCATCATATTCTCCTTATTTTGGTTAATGAGCGATAGTTCTAAATATTAGCATATCTTATTTGGAAAACTACCGCCGATGATTTTAAGCCAACAAATATACGCCCTGGTAAGGCATTAACACGACTTCACTGCCTAACGCAAACTTATCATAATTATTCATTAATACCTCACCTTTTAGATTCAAATCAACAGCTTGCGGTTGACGGCTCAAATTCGCCAACACAGTTAAAGTTTGTCCGTTAGCTTGACGTTGATATGTCCAAACGGATGGGTGATTCGGCAGTAAATCCGTGTAATTACCCTCGGTTAAAATGGGTAATTGTTTACGCAGTTTGATTAAGGTTTGGTAGGTGTAAAATACCGAATGCTTATCCGCTAATGCTTTTTCTACATTAATTTCTGTATAGTTGCGTGCCACATCAATCCAAGGTTGAGCCGTGGAAAAACCTGCATTCTCACTCTCATCCCATTGTACCGGCGTGCGAGAATTATCACGGGATTTTTGTGCCAAAATTTTAATAATCAGATCGTCATTTACGCCTTTTTCTTTCAGTTCCTCATAAGCATTTAAACTTTCCACATCGCGATATGCTTTAATCGTTGTGAAATTCGGGTTTGTCATGCCAATCTCTTCGCCTTGGTAAATGTAGGGCGTGCCCTGCATACCGTGAAGTAGCATGGCTAACATTTTGGCGGATGTGGTGCGAAGTTCGCTCTCGTCGCCAAAACGCGAAACGATGCGAGGCTGATCGTGGTTGCACCAAAATAGTGCATTCCACGCCCTGCCGTGCATTCCCTGTTGCCAATAGTTGAAAATTGATTTCAGTTCGACAAAATCAGGCTTTGCGTATGTCCATTTTTCACCGTTCGGATACTCCACTTTGAGGTGATGAAAATTGAACGTCATGGACAATTCCATGCCATTTAAATTTGCATAACGTTGGCAATGTTCAAGGCTGGTGGAAGACATTTCACCCACACTCATCAAGCCGTAGGGCGTGAGAGCGTTTTGATTGAGCATTTGCAGGTATTCGTGGATTTTTGGTCCGTCCGTATAAAAACGGCGACCGTCTCCCTTGAAGTCATCTTCAAAGTGCTCGGGTTTAGAAATCAAATTCACCACATCCAAACGCAATCCGTCAATGTCTTTTTCCGCCCAAAAACGACAAATTTCAAATAATTCTGACCGCACTTTGGGATTTTCCCAATTTAAATCCGCCTGTTCGGAGGCGAATAAATGCAAATAATATTTTTGCGCTTTATCCGACCATTTCCATGCCGAACCGCCAAATTTTGATTTCCAGTTAGTGGGTTTTTCACGCCAAATATAGTAGTCATGGTATTCGCTTTGTGGGTTTTCTCCCTCTTCAAACCAACGGTGGAATGTCGAACTATGATTAAATACCATATCCATTACAATACGAATATTGCGTTTATGGGCTTCTGCGATCAGCTGCTCGAAATCCGCCATCGTACCGTAGATCGGGTCAATTTCACGATAATTGGCGATATCGTAACCGTTGTCAATTTGCGGGGATACATACATTGGCGTGATCCAAATGCCGTCAATGCCGAGAGTTTGTAAATAGTCCAAACGTTTAATGATGCCTTGAATATCGCCAGTGCCGTTGCCTGTCGTATCTTGGAATGATTTTGGGTAGATTTGGTAGATAACACCGTTTTTCCACCAGTTTTGATTATTCATTTTATTATCCTTTTTATATTCTTTGCTAAACGTAAGTTACCTATCAATTTAGAGTAATTTAAGGCAGTTGGTCAAAAATTGCTTTACCGATTTCTGCAATGGCTTGGTTGCGTTGTTCCATTGTTGCTTGGGTGTTAGTGAGATAAATTGAGAGTAGATAGGCGGTGCCGTCAGGTTTCCAGAAAACGCTAATAATCGATCTTGAACCATGACTTCCCGCCCCTGTTTTATCAGCAATTTTCCAATCTCGTGGTAATGTTGAACGTAATAAATCATTTGCGACTTGATCATCTAACATCCATTGTGTAAGACGTACTTTTGATGCTTGAGTCAGTAGATCACCAAAGATAAATTGATGGAGTAGCTGAACCGCTTCAATTGGCGTAGTAAGATCTAATCCTTTTTTAAGATTATCTCTGTTCATTTCCGGTTCTGTGCGATCGAGTCGGGTTTGTGTTAATCCCTGTCGTTTAAAGTAATTACTTACCACTTTGACACCTCCAATCTGCTTTACAATAAGATTCGCTGCAGTGTTATCACTGTAACTTACAGCAGCAGAACAAAGCTCCGTTAAACTCATTGCCGTTTTATGTTGAGTAATCGGTGAATAACTAACAATGTCGCTTGATTGGATCGGAAATTGATAGTTGAACGATAGCAGGTTATCTTCAGATAAATCCAGTGCGATTCCACAAACGAAGGCTTTATGGGTACTGTTGAGCGGAAAAGCACGATTTCCTTGATATTCAAATAGTACTTTTCCTTCAGCAGAAAGCAGTGCTACGCCAATATCTGCTTTTAATTTTTGTTCTTGCTGTGTAATCGTTTGTTGCCATTCGGTTTTTGGCATCGCCGCAAGGGGCAATGCCAAAAGTAAACTGAAGACTAAAATTCCATTATTCCACATTTGGATTCTCCTTTTTATAACGTTCCTGTTGCAGCTTTGCGTTTATACACAATCGTCGTCAGTACAAATGGGATGACAATCGCCGCGAGCATCGCAATACCGAATACCCCCTAATATTGATATTGAACGGAAAGGATACCGGGTAAGCCTCCCACCCCAATACTACCGGCTAACACGCCGGATAAACCGCAGATTAATCCTGCTACGGCTGCTCCAATCATTGCGCATAGCATTGGAAAGCGATATTTGAGATTAATCCCATACATTGCGGGCTCGGTAACGCCGAGATAAGCGGAAAGAGCGGCAGGAGTCGCCACTTCGCGAGATTGCGCGCTTTTGTTCACATAGAGAATACCGACTACCGCAGAGGCCTGTGCGATATTGGATAAAGCGATGATTGGCCACACCGGCGTACCGCCGATACTTTGGATCATCTGCATATCAATCGCGAGTGAGGTTTGATGCACGCCGGTGACCACAAGCAGTGCATAGAGAAAATCGAACAACGCCGCACCGATTGGGGCAAAATCTCCCGTCAAGGCATGTTTCACGACAAAGGCGACGCCATTACCGATTTCACGACCGATAGGCCCGATAATGCTATGGGCTAGGAATACGGCAAGGATAATGGATATGACAGGTACAAGGATGAGATTTAAGAAATCAGGTACGATTTTTGTCATAAAACGCTCGATGTAAGAGAGCATTAAACCTGCCATAATTGCCAGAATCACTTGTGCTTGGTAGCCCACTTTTTCAATACTGAACCAACCAAAATCCCACGCTTCCGGCAATTGTGAACCGAGTGCATAAGAGTTCATGAGTTGTGAGGAAACAAGGGTAATTCCAAGTATGATACCTAAAATAGGCGAAGTACCCATTTTACGGGCGATAGACCAACAAATCCCCACGGGTAAGAAATGGAAAATGGCTTCGCCAATTAGCCATAAGAAACTGTACATACTGTTCCAGAACGGGCTGATTTGGGTCAATGTCTTGCCATCGAACATAGCAATATCGCCAATGACATTACGGAAACCGAGAATCAAACCACCGCTAATTAATGCAGGTAGAAGTGGAATAAAAATATCCGCCATGTGTGAAATTAGGCTTTCATACCATTTTTGATTTTGACGTGCCGCAGCTTTCACTTGCTCTTTATCTACGCTCGCTAAGCCCGTTTTATTTAATAAAATTTTATAATAGTCAGCCACTTCCTGACCGATCACAACTTGGTATTGCCCGCCGGTCGAGAAATTTGCTTTGACCATCGGCAAGCTTTCGATCGCCTTGGCATCAACTTTACTTTCATCGTTTAATACAAAACGTAAACGGGTAATGCAGTGTGTCACTGTTGCGATATTTTCACGTCCGCCAATTGCTGCGATCAGCTTATCCACATTTTGAGGATCAATTTTCTGCTTAGCCATAAAAAACCTTTTTAGTATAAAAATTAAACCGCTGGGAATTATACGCTTTAGCTTTATAAAGTAAATGGGAACGTTCCCAATTTAAGTGGGATTATATTGGAAATGTGATAAAGATCACAAAATTGAAAGCGTTAAGTGCGGTTATTTTTTGCGTTGTTTTCAGCAATCATACTTTTACAACAAATGAAAGGAGACCAGCCGCTGTTCTACGGTTTTGTTTCCGTGAATTTGTGCCAGTAACAATTCCACCGCCCAACTACCTGCTTGCTCATAGCCAAAATCAAGGTTGAGGAGATTTGGTACGAAATGTTCTAGAAGAGGATTCTGCCCAATATAAGCAAGGGGAAGAATTTGTTGGCGTTCCTGCAGATATTTCACTGCACCGATGGCAAGGCTTGTGGTGGCGCATAGCACTGCATCGAGCGGTTGGGTAAGTTTCGCACAATGATGATAGCCTGCTTCAATATCAAGCTCGGTCAGTGCAAAATTTGGCGTAAGTTGATGCCGCCGACAGAAATCTAAGTAACTTTGTGTGCGTAATCGTCCCGTAGTTTCATCTTGATCATGTATGCCGAGATAGCCAATGTGTCGGTATCCTTGGGTATAGAGTTTATCCATGAGGGCGTTAATCGCGTTTTGATCATCATAATGAACGCAAGAAATATCCTTAAAATAACGGGCAATAACAACAATATTTCCCCGCCATTGCTGCAATATTTGTTCGGAAAGAGGAGAAAATCCGAATACAATGACACTATCTACTTGGCGTTGTTTGAATAAATTGAGATGGCGGGCAACTTGTCTTTCATCGAACTGGCTTTCAACAATGATCGGCGTAATTTTTTGGCGGTAAAGTGCGGTCAAAATTGCTCGTAATGTTTGGGATTCACCGCTTGAATTGAGTTTCGAGACAATAATCCCGACTACGGGTTCTTGTGCACCACGCATAGCCCGAGCGGAGCGGTTTGGGTTGAAACCAACGGAATCGATGACTCTTTGGACTTTTTGTCTTGTGGTTTCGCTGACTTTAGGATCATGATTTAATACTCGTGAAACGGTCGATTTCCCGACTTGGCAAAGTTTTGCAATATCCTTAATCGTGTAATTTTTTTCCATCTCGGGTTAATTTTTTACGGAGTAAACTTTAAATTTTGAAGTTTGAGCCAATACTTCAAACTCCCCAAAATATTGTTGTAATAAAGCGGGATAAGGCAGGAAAGCATTAGCCACAATGCGCAATTCGCCTCCTTGATTTAAATGTCGTTTAGCTTGAGTAATTAGTGTTTTTACCGCTTGATAAGCCGTATCAATACCATCGTGGAAGGGAGGATTGGAAATGATTAAGTCAAATTTTCCTTCAATATCAGAGAAAACATCGCTAGCAAACACTTCGGCTTCTAACTGATTTTCTAAGAGCGTTTTGCGGGCTGATTCCAAAGCCATAGCATGAATATCAGTCATCGTGACATTTGATTTCGGGTTGATTTTTTTTATCATTGAGCCGATTACACCGGCTCCGCAGCCGAGGTCAAGCACCTTACTTTTAATAGCGCGGTTGAGAGTAGAAAGTAAAAGTGCCGTACCTACATCTAATTCATTTGCACTGAACACGCCCGGTAAACTATGGATTGTTAAGCCGTTGAGTTGGGGATGTTGATAGGTTTTCCAAAAATTATTGAGGGAAAAGTGCGGTCGTTTTTTCAGGGAAAAATGGTATAAGCCGCAACGGCGGGCGGAGTCAATTTTAGCAATATCACCAAATGGCGAGAGGATTTTTTCTGCCGAACGTACACCGCAACGATTTTCACCGATGATGAGAATTTCTTGTCCGTCTTGCGCATTGGCAAGGAGTTGCATCAGTTGGAATTGTACTTCTTGCTTATTTTTTGTCCAATAATAAACAATGAGATCCGCCTCACCTTGAAATTCAATTGAAAAATTGACCGCACTTTGGGTGCGGGCGTAATCAAAATAGCAGCTCCAAACCTGAACGGATTGGCAATACTTTGCCAATTTTTGTGGAAATTGATCCTCAATGCCACCGGTAAGTAGCACGGATTTACGGTAAAAAAGGGGAAGATGGCGTTCTAAAACTTCAGTTTCAAGGGACATCACGCTTTGAATCCTGTGGATTATTAGTTAAAATTAGGCGTTATTCTAGCAAAGATAACGCTAATAAAACATTTTTCATTAGTGTTATAGCCAATTTATTATAAGGAATTTTTTATGAAAAAAATCGTACTCGCGGCAACAGTGGCTGCTTTATTATCAGGTTGTCAATTAATTGAACAGATACAAGGTAAAGCTCAAGCCCCTTCTAAAGTTGAAGCGACACCCGAGCAGGTTGAGATATTCAAAAAATTAGATGAACAGTTTGAGCGTGTCAAAAAAACCGGTACTGAAATTGAATTTAATGGTGAAAAATATGTGAAACAAACGAGAGCGGTAAAAGGCGATGATCCTCGTTTTATTAGCTTAGCAGTGAGTTTAGACCGTTCAAATCGTAAATCGGTAACCAGTGAAACTTTTTATCTAAAAGATCTCTCCCATGTATCGACTTTGATGGCAAAATATTGGGATTCCAATAAAAAAGTATGTGATTTGCAAACATTAAACTATGCAAGCACTTCTTACTATGCATGTGATGGCAATAATTTTCAGCGTTTCATCGCCGTAGTACATAAAGAAAAAAATATTCTGTCGTTTCGTAGCCTAAAAACCTATCAGCAAAAACCAACGGAAGCGGAAGAAAATTCAATTGTTAAGAGCTTAATGAGTTATCCGTTTGATACAATTTCCCGTTAATTAAAAAGATGGAAAGACGCAATCTTCTTTTAAAAGAAATGGGGATAACTCAATGGAAACTTCATCGTCCCGAGATATTTCAAGGGGCGGTGGGAATTACTGTGGCGGAACATATTCGTTTTGTGGTGGTATCCGATGAAAATTTGAGTACGTTTCCTTTATTTGACGATGTGTTAATGAGTCTTGAATTAAAGCAAGAAGATTGCCTATGTTTGAATTATGAGCAAGTTCAACATCTTGAGTTAAACCATTCCGTACGCTATTGGTTACTTGCTGAAAATACGGAGAAAATTGACCGCACTTTACCTTATTGCTTGCATGCTGAACGCATCTACCGCTCACCGGAGTATCAGGATTTTCAATCCTCCCCTTCCGCTAAACGGGAACTTTGGCAACAAATTCAACAAGTTTAATTATATGCCTCAAATTTTTACTATTGAAGAACGCGATTTTGAACGTTTGTACGAGATTGAACAACAAGCGCATTTAGTGCCCTGGTCTTTCGGGACGCTAAAAAATAATCAAGGCGAGCGGTATTTGAATCTGAAATTGGTTAAAGATAATCGAATTATCGGATTTGCCATTTGCCAAAGCGTATTGGATGAGGCAACATTGTTTAACATCGCTGTTGAGCCTGCTATGCAAGAGAAGGGATTAGGCACATTCCTTTTGAAGGAATTAATGGAACGGCTTAAAGCGCAAGGCGTTCAAACCCTATGGCTTGAAGTGAGGGAATCTAATCCGGCTCGTTGGTTATATGAAAAACAAGGATTTAATGAGGTGGATATTCGTAAAAATTACTATCCTCTGCCTGATGGCGGAAGGGAAAATGCCGTTGTGATGGCGTGTTATTTGTAAAAATGCGGTCGTTATCAAGGAAATAACGACCGTTTTTTTTGCTAAGTTTCTTGCGGTGGAAAGAGAAATGGATTAAGTCCGCTACGGGAAAAACCTTTTTCTTCCATTTCTACGTCTAAGAAAATAGAGGCTAAATCATCGGCGACCGATTCTACATTAGGATCTTTTTCTTGGAACATCATTTTCAAATAACTTTCGCAACTGCCACAGGTTTCTGCACGAATTAAAGCTAGTTCTTCATTTAACGACCACATTTCCAATTTATCGTGTCCATTACAATTAGTGCATTGGGCGCGTACAAGATTCCATTCGCTTTCACATAAGGCACAGTGTAGATAACGTAAGCCTTGTGATGAGCCAATGTGGATCATACTGGATACCGGCGCAGATCCGCAAACAGGGCAATAGTGGATATTTTCCGTATTTTCCAAACGGCTTGCGTGAGGAATTTGTTGGGCTAATTGTAACCAATAAAGAGAAAGTGCCGCCCAAATAAAAACGGCTTTGTCGCTACTGACTAAATTAAATTCTTCCGCTAACAGCTGAACCGCCATCTGTTCTAGTTCCGCTGTGCCGGCTTTTTCCAGGGATTCAATGGTTGCGATAACTTGTTCGTTTGCTTTGGGTTTTATCTCATGCAAGATTTCGCTGAGATATTCACGCCAGATGTGATTACGTTTGAAAGTTCTTGCATTAAGTGGCTTGACTCCGATTAGATGTTCTAAGTTTTGTTTTTCAAGCGGATTTTTTTCTAATGTATTTAGTTGACTTTCAACTATGTCTGCCGCAAAAAGTAAATAATCAGCAAGCGGGTGTTCTTTTGCCAATTCTCTTAAACGTTTGGCTCTGCGCTGATAAAGATTTTTAGGGTTGGCAAATAGCACGGCAGGTGTTTCGTAAGAATTTGTTTTTTGTTGCTTAATTTCGGATTCTGATAGGATTTTGATACTCATAATGCCTCTTCAATAATAAAAAGTGCGGTCATTTTTAACCGCACTTTTGAAGTTAGTTTTAGACTTAGTCCGCAATACCTTTAAATAAGGCTTTAGGTTTTTCACCTCTTATTTTACGTTCTCTGTCTTTTTCCAGCTCAGGTAGTATTTCTTCACGATACCAACGAGGGTGATGTTTTTTCGCCCAACGAACGGTTACCCAACCTTCCACAATACCGCGAATCGATCCTTTTACCCAAAACGCCATGTATATATGTACCATAATGCCTGTAAATAGCATAAAAGCACTGGCTGAGTGGAGAAGAATCGCAATTCTTAATACCGGAATTGAGAAGTAGTGAGAAAAGTATTGACGCCACATAATGATGCCGGAAACTAACAAGGTAAACATTGCCAAGATCAATGTCCAAAACAACATTTTTTGCCCAAGATTATATTTTCCGTTATCCGATACTGCGTGTTCATTACCTTTTAATACTTCCGTAATACCTTTTAACCAACGAATGTCATTTTTCTCCGGAACATTGTGATGCCAATATAATGAACATAGTAAAATAAAGGCAATAAACATTAAAATCCCGGTGAAAGGATGAATCGCTCGAGCAAGTTGCGGGGTACCTAAAATTTCAGTTAACCAAGCAAAATCAGGGAAGAAAAAGGCTACACCGGTAAACATAGTCAGGAAGAATGAAATGACTAAAAACCAGTGACTTAAACGAGCAGGAATTCGATGACGAACGATACGAGTATCGTTAGTAATTTCAAATTTACTCATCTTCTTTTCCTCCGTGTTTATCTTCGTTCTCAAATTTTTCATGGTGATCTTCGACATCAGTTTCAACATTTGGACCGACGGTTAAGTAATGGCCAAGCTCAGCTAAGGCCAAGCCGCCCATTGCCACAGCCGCAACCGGTTTTAACACATCTTTCCATAAGGTGATACTGAGGTCGATTTGCGGATCTTTCGGGAGACCGTTGTAAAGTTCAGGCTTGTCTGCATGGTGTAGAACGTACATCACGTGTGTGCCACCCACACCTGGTGGATCATAAAGCCCTGCATTTTCATAGCCTCGGGATTTCAGATCGGCAACGCGTTGTTCCGCATAGATTTTCATTTCTTCTTTTGAACCGAAACGAATAGCACCTGTAGGACAGGTTTTGACACAAGCCGGCTCTTGACCGACAGAAACGCGATCGACGCAAAGAGTACATTTGTATACGCGATTGTCATCCGGATTCATTCGAGGAATGTTGAAAGGACAGCCGGCAATACAGTAACCGCAACCGATACATTTATCGGATTGGAAATCAACGATACCGTTTTTGTATTGGATAATTGCACCCGGTGCAGGACAGGCTTTTAAACAACCCGGTTCCGAGCAGTGCATACAACCGTCTTTACGAATTAACCATTCTAAACGATCGTTTTCTTCCACTTCATTAAAACGCATGACTGTCCAAGCTTTGGCATTAAGATCAACGGGATTGTCATAAACGCCTACGCATTGTGCATTAACATCGGAGCGGATGTCATTCCACTCCGAGCAGCCCACCTGGCAGGCTTTACAGCCGATACAGGTGGAAACATCAATCAGTTTTGCCACTTCCACTTTATGATCTCGTGCCTGTGGTGCAGGAGTGAGCCCAGAGGTGGCGGAGATCTTAATAATATCTTGAGATTGTACACTCATCGTTTATGCCTCCGCTTTCTCAATGTTTACCAAGAATGTTTTGTATTCCGGTGTTTGTGTATTGGCTTCACCCCAAGACGGCGTGAGAACGTTGGTGGAGAATCCACGATTTCCTTTACCGTTCAAGGCTTTCATATTCCAGTGAATCGGAATGCCCACGTGATGAACGGTTTTACCGTCAACTTCCAATTCTTTTAAGCGTTTGGTGACAACGGCAACAGCTTTGATATAGCCACGTTTTGAGGTAATTTTCACCATATCGCCTTTTTGGATACCTTTTTCTGCAGCCAATTTTTCCCCTATTTCCACAAATTGTTGTGGTTGGGCAATAATATTAAGCGCAGACTGTGCGGTCCAACTATGGAAATGCTCGGTTAAACGATAAGTAGTTGCGACAAATGGGAACTCTTTATTTGAACCGATAAATTCACGGTCTTCTTTGTAAATCCGCACGGTTGGATCGGTCACTACATTTGGATGGAGCGGGTTTGTATCAATCGGGCTTTCAACCGGCTCATAATGCTCAGGCATTGGGCCGTTATTGATTTTATCGACGGCAAATAAGCGACCCACACCTTCGGCGGACATAATAAACGGACCTGCCTCAGAACCCGGCGGTTGAGTACCATAGTCGGCAATGTCAAACCAGTTCCAGTTTTTACCGTTCCATTTGATTAGCTGACGATGTTTATCCCATGGTTTACCGTTAATATCTAAGGAAGCACGGCTATAAAGCACACGACGGTTTGCCGGCCAAGCGAATCCCCAACCTACCGTACAGCCTAATCCGGATGGATCCGAATTATCTCGATTAGCGGTTTGGTTACCTTTTTCCGTCCATTGACCCACATATAACCAGTTACCTGATGCGGTGTTGCCATCATCACGTAAGTGAGCGAATCCATTGAGTAATTGACCTTTTTTATACATCAGGTTGCCATTTGAATCATAAAGATCTTCAAGAGCATAGCCATTTAATTCTTTCGCTAATTCTTCCGCACTTGGAGAGTGTGGTTGCGCATAATTCCATGTCATTGCTTCAAAAGATTCAATACCACGACCGCCTTCTTTTTTATAGAGTTCGTGCATTTCTTCACGAATCATCGAAAGAATATCCACATCCGGTAATGCTTCGCCCGGTTGATCACAACCTTTCCAGTGCCATTGTGCCCAACGCCCGGAGTTGGCGATTGAACCGTCTTCTTCCGCAAAACAAGTCGTCGGTAGACGGAACACTTCCGTCTGAATGTCCGCAGGATTAACATTGTTTGATTCGCCAAAGTTTTTCCAGAATTCAGAACTTTCGGTTTGAAGCGGATCAAGCACGATTAAGAATTTTAATTTGCTCATACCGGCAAGGGTTTTATTCTTATTCGGTAACGAGTTCAATACGTTGAAGCCTTGTAAAATCCAACCGTGTAGTTGACCGTCATTCATTAATTTCACATGAGTGATAGGGTCGTAAAATCGATCTGTTTTTGGTAAAAAATCAAATCCCCAACCGTTTTCTTTGGTTGCATTATCACCATAAAACGTTTTCATCATACTCACAAAGAATTTCGACGTATTACGATAATAGTTGATTTGACCCGGAACGATGTCTTTTGGCGTAATGGCATTGATATATTGCTCGTAAGAGGAGTCTTTATCGTTTGGTAAACGCATATAGCCAGGTAGGGAAGTCGGTAACAATCCCATATCTGTCGTACCTTGCACGTTTGAGTGTCCGCGTAATGCGTTAATGCCACCACCCGGCATCCCCATATTACCTAATAGTAATTGAATCATTGCCATCGAACGGATATTTTGTGTACCGATAGTATGTTCTGTAAAACCTAGCGCATATAAATGCGTCATTGTTTTATTTGGTTTTGAGGTTTCACCGATTTCCTCACAGATCTGTAAGAATAATTTTTGTTTTACGCCGGTTACACGCTCGACCATTTCAGGTGTGTAGCGAGAAACGTGTTCTTTTAATACATTAATCACACAACGTGGATGTTGTAATGTCATATCACGTTTAGCCTGACCATTTTCATCAAACTGGTAATTCCATGTTGATTTGTCATAACTACGTTTATTTGCGTCGTAACCTGAGAATAGCCCGTCTTCAAATTTAAAGCCTTCATTGACTAAGAAAGAGGCGTTCGTGTAGTGTTTAACATATTCGTGCTGAATCTTATCGTTTTCCAATAGGTAACGAATCACGCCCATTAAGAACGCAATATCGGAACCGGAACGAATCGGAGCATGAAGATCGGCGACAGAAGCCGTACGGTTAAAGCGTGGATCGACGACGATGATTTTTGCACCGTTTTTCTTTGCTTCAATCGCCCAACGGAAGCCAACAGGGTGGGCTTCGGCAGGGTTACCGCCTTGAACGATGATTAAATCGGCATTTTTGATGTCAACCCAGTTGTTTGTCATGGCACCGCGACCAAATGATGGAGCAAGACTTGCTACCGTTGGTCCGTGTCAAGTATTCGCTTGGTTACATACGGGTACCATGCCGAGCATTCGAATCCATTTTTGCGTAAGTAACGCTGCTTCATTGCTCATTGCGGAGGCAGTCATGATCCCCGTGGTTGACCAACGGTTTACGGTTTTCCCGGTTGCATCGGTTTCTACAAAATTGGCATCGCGATCATCTTTCATTAAGCGGGCAATACGTTTGATTGCGTCCTGCCAAGAAAGACGTTCCCATTTGTCGGAACCCGGTGCACGATATTGAGGATATAAAGAACGGCTTTCACTATTTATGTAATCAAGTGCTCCGGCACCTTTTGGACAGAGTGCGCCACGGCTGATAGGGTGGTCTGGATCACCCTCAAGGTGAAATAATTTTGAACGAGTATTTGTACCTGTGTAACTGCTTAAGCCCGTATTAGGTTTGCCTGTACTATAAAGCAACATACCGCAACTGACGGCACAATATGTACAAGTGTTACGGGATTCATAGGCGCGTAATAATTTATATTCACGCGGTGCCGCTAGTGCATTTGCCGGAGCAAAGCCTAACATAGCAGCGGAAGTTCCCGCCATACCACCTGCACAGATCTTAAAGAACTTTCTTCTTGAGACCTGCATAATCACTCCTTTCAGCAATAGATTGCTGAGATATTATTAGATAGTAAGGAAATTCATCTAGAAAATTTAGTTGATTTCGTTAGAATAATGCCAATCAACAGACTAAATCGAGTATAAAAAAACATCAATTTAAGCTTGTCGTAGAATACCTATTTTTTAGTGATAAATCCATAATCAAAATGCATTATATCCACAAAATACGTGATTAAGATCACGAAATTAGCAAAAAAAGTTAACATTTTTGTTACATGATTTAATAGGCAGGTTATCAATGAATGGGTTAATTGAACAATCCGTCAATTTTTTCTTAAAAAAGCCAAAAACATCAGAAAAATCAACCGCACTTTTACAAACAAAAAATGATTTTCTCGCTGTTGAAACCCCGGTTTCACTTGTTTATAACGGTATTTCTCATGCTGTGATGATGTGCTCTCCGCAAGATTTGGAGGATTTTGCTTTAGGTTTTTCTTTAACGGAAGGTATTATTAATCAACCTACTGATATTTATGGCATTGACGTGCAAGAAGTATGTAATGGCATTGAAGTACAAATTGAGCTTTCCAGCCGTCAATTTATGGCACTTAAAGAGCATCGACGAAATCTTACCGGACGTACGGGGTGCGGAATTTGTGGTACGGAACAGTTAAACCAAGTATATAAAAACTTTCCTAAATTAGACCGCACTTTTCGGTTTGATGTTAATTTGTTAGATCATTGCCTTTCTACATTGCAGGAAAATCAACAATTAGCTAAACAGACCGGCGCAACACACGCCTGTGCATTTTTTGATTTACAAGGTAATGTACTTGCTATCCGAGAAGATGTTGGACGGCATGTAGCGTTGGATAAACTGCTTGGCTGGTATGCTAAAACCGATAAAGAACAGGGCTTTATTTTGACATCAAGTAGAGCAAGCTATGAAATGGTGCAAAAAGCAATTTCATGCCGTGTAGAAATGTTAGTTGCGATTTCCGCAGCAACGGATTTGGCGATCAAGATGGCTGAAACTCACCATTTAACATTGGTCGGATTTGCAAGAGAAGGCAAGGGAAATATTTACACAGGAAAAGAGCGGTTGATTTTTTAGGTGTTTTTTAGCGATAAATTGTTTCATTGATTTTTTTCGTAAAAAAGCCGAGGCCGATTAAATAGTCTCGCCTTTTTTGATTAAAATTTATTCCCCTTTCATTTCTTTCATCCTGCGCTCCACTAAACGTTTCGCTTCTTGGTCGGTAACAAACCGAATGAAATCAATATCAATTAATTTTAATTTCATCGGCATGGGGAGATTGGGATGCGATTTTACATGGATATTGTTCGGTAACTGATAGGAATTGGCTTCAGTCCACGGAATTTTTTTGTACTTCGGCGGAAAGAGCAAAGTCTATAATTTCTAGGTTTCACCCATTTTTGATTATACTTACCACCCTAGAGTGTATTTTTCTGCTTTGAGCTTGCCTGGCATAGTGGGTCATCATGCAGCCTTATTATGAATCAAAGAGAAAAGTAAGTCAGCGCTTGAGGAAGAGAAGATTAGTTTTCTACATCAGTGCTAATAGCTTCAGGTTTACCGGTATCTCTCAGCGATTTTGTACCCCGACTAACCGAATCCGCCATAAGCTGTCACTCTAAATTTTTGTAAAGAACGGAGTGATGAATCTATTGTAAATAAAAAATTGATCTACCTCTCATAAATAACTTTTGCCAATATACATTTAATTTTTCTTTTTGTAAGATTTAGATGTCTAGTAAAGGTTATTTTTTATGAAAAAAGAGAAAGTTTATTACGCTCATTCCACCGAAAGTTTTTCAGAATCTCAGTGGCAAATTTTACAGAATCATTTGTCCCAAGTCGCTGAAATGTCAGCTAATTTTGCTTGTTTTTTTGGTTCGCAAGAGATAGCAAGGAATACGGCTAAATTGCACGACTTGGGCAAATATACGGAAGCATTTGATAGGCGACTGCGGGGTGGGCCTTCCGTTGACCACGCCACTGCAGGTGCAAAAATTGCGGTCGAACGTTGGGGCATGGCAGGCAAGCTGATGGCTTTCTGCATTGCTGGCCATCATGCCGGCCTGGCAAACGGTGGTGGAGAGGGGGATAACCGCCGCACCTTAGTACAACGCCTCGCGCTGGCTTTCGGCAAAGATATCCCCGAGCTTGATCCTGTTTGGCAGCAGGAAATCCCATTGCCTGAAAAAATACCCGCCCCGCCCTTGAAAACCGATGCGCATCATAAATGGTTTTCCTATGCCTTCTTTACCCGTATGTTGTATTCCTGCTTGGTGGATGCCGATTTTCTCGATACCGAAGCTTTTTATGCTTCTGTTGAAAACAAAGCTATACAGCGTGGCAATTATCCCGATTTAAATGCACTGCAACAGCGTTTCAATACCTTTATCGAATCTTTTAAAATGCCTGCCAAACAGGCTCCGGTGACAGAAGCGGAGCAACGCCGCGCCGCGCTTAATCGCTTGCGCAGTAGCATTCTCGACCATGCCGTTGCACAAGCCGACGAGCTACCCGGTCTATTTACTCTTACTGTGCCTACTGGCGGCGGCAAAACCTTTACCTCGATGGCGTTTGCCTTGGAACACGCCAAACGGCACGGTATGCGTCGCGTGATTTATGTTATCCCCTTTACCAGCATCATCGAGCAAAACGCTGCCGAGTTTCGTAAAGCCTTCGGTGATTTGGGCGAAGCCGCCGTGTTGGAACACCACAGTACTTTTGACGACAGCAAGCTCAAAAATCAACATAGCAAAGACAAACTGCGCCAAGCCTCCGAAAACTGGGATATGCCTGTGGTTGTGACCACCGCCGTGCAGTTTTTCGAATCGCTGTTTGCCGACCGTTCTTCACGCTGCCGTAAACTGCACAATATCACCGGCAGCGTAATTATTCTCGACGAAGCGCAAATGTTGCCGCTCAATCTGCTGCTGCCTGTGATGCAAGCCATCAAAGAGCTGGCTCAAAACTACCGTTGCAGCGTGGTGATGTGCACCGCCACTCAACCCGCTGTGCAGGTGGAACACGGCTTTTACCACGGTTTTGAAAATGTACGCGAAATTGCCCCTAATCCGACCGCACTTTTCGAACAACTGCGTCGAACCAGCGTACAACATATCGGTCTGCAAACCGATACCGACCTGTTGGAGAAGCTAGGTCAGCACTCACAAATGCTCATTATCGTCAATAACCGCCGCCACGCCCGAGACCTGTATGACAATGCCAAGCAGTTTGATGGCGTATTCCTTCTCACCACCCTGATGTGTGCCAAACACCGTACCCAAATGCTGGAAACCATCCGAGATCGTCTGAAAAACAGCAAACCCTGCCGCGTGATTGCGACATCTTTGATTGAAGCGGGCGTTGATGTTGATTTTCCGTTGGTGATGCGCGCTGAAGCCGGGCTAGATTCTGTCGCTCAAGCCGCCGGACGCTGCAACCGCGAAGGTAAAAGACTGGCTGAAGAAAGTTTTGTCTGGATCTTCCAGCCCGAAGCGCAATGGAAAGCCCCTGCCGAACTCGGCCTGCTCTCCGGCGTGATGCGCTCCGTAGTGCGGCAGCATGCCGACGATTTACTATCGGTGGAAGCTATTACCAGCTACTTTAGCGAAGTTTACCAACTCAAAGGCGCAGAACTCGATCAGCGCAAAATCCTCGCTATGCACCACAACGCAGGCAGCAGCCTCAACTTCCCCTTCCAAACCATCGCAACAAAGTTCCGCATGATCGAAACCCATATGCAGCCGCTCATCATCCCGTTCGACGATGAGGCCGAGCGCCTAATCGACAGCCTGCGCCACGCCGACCAAATCGGTAGCCTGCTGCGCAAACTCCAGCGTTACACCGTACAAATACCCGAAAGTTCACTGGACGCTTTGCTGAAAGCCGGACGCATCGAAGCCATCAACGAACACACCTTCGGCAAGCAGTTCTATGGCCTGATTGGGTTGGATTTGTATGATGAGGTGGCGGGGTTTAGTTGGGAGGATGTGGGGTTTTTGAAGGCGGAGAGGTTGATTTTATAATTTAACTTCTTTATAAGTTGAATTTTTATGGTAAAGTAAGTAATATCGCATATAGGTATTATTCTGTATGTGGTTTTTTTAGAAAATACGCTTTCGATATATGTTTGTTGGGGGGGATTGTTGGACAAATGAATGAGACAGAACTAAACGAATTAAAGAAATGGTTGCAAACGGTCTTTATTGATAATTTGGTCATTGTTGTTGGTTCGGGTTTGTCGTGTGCTGAGGGATTACCCAGTATGGGGAAATTAGCCGAGAGATTAAAAGAGAAAATTGCGGAATATCTTTCTGAAGAAAAGGATAAAGTAGCATGGAATGCTATTGTAGGTATCCTTGATTCAGAGGGTTTAGAGGCTGCTTTGTTAAAACAACAGCAAGCTAATGAATCTATTGAATCAGCAATCATTAAGATAACGGCTGAATACGTCTTGTGTGAAGAGCAAAAAACTATCAATAAATGTATTGCTGAAAATAAGAAGCTCAAATTTTCTTATTTGCTTTCGCATGCTTCGGCGGCAAATCCAAAAGTTGCTCGTGTGATCACAACTAACTACGATAGGTTGATTGAATTTGCCGCAGAGTATGAGAATTGGGGGGTGGATTCAATGATGGTTGGGCGCTATTGGGGTAAGCATGATCCTGATTTGAGCAATAAACTACAAGTAAGGGATATTAGTGTGAAAGGGAAAACTCCAAAACTGGTTTATCGAGATCATATTAAAATTTTTAAGCCACACGGCAGTTTAGATTGGTTTATGGCAGGTGATATTCCGATGACAAGTTGTATAGGAAGTACGGAAGAGCCTTTGATTATCACACCTGGCGTCGGTAAGTATAAAAAAGGCTATGGGCAACCGTTTGATGCTCATAGGGAGCAGGGAAACAGAGCAATTGATGATGCTGCTTCAATTTTGTGCATTGGGTATGGCTTTAATGACGATCACCTTCAAACGCATTTAACTGCAAGAATTAGAAGTGGAGTTAAGACACTGCTTTTGACAAGGGGACTGTCAGATAATGCCCGAAAAGTAGTCAATGAATCATCAAATTGTAAGGCTCTTATTTTTAATGAAAATCCGTTGGGCACCATGGTTATCTGCAAGGAAGGGGAGAAATTGATTCCTGATGTGCAATGGTGGGATGTTGAATATTTCGTAAAAGAGGTTTTGGAAAATGGTCGATGAAAAATTAAAGTTTGAAGATAAGGATCGCTTAGGTAAAGTTGTAACGGTAGATACAAGTCGGGTTTTGATTTCAGTTGAAGAACATCAGCAGATGACGAGTATTGCTGTTGGTAATTTGATCGCGATTCAAGGTCGAATGGCTTCGGAATTTTTGATTGGCATTATTGAAAGAGTAACGCGCTCTATCAGTGAAAAATTACTTTTGGAGGAGGCTGCGGATGATGGCTCGATTCCATTGGGAGAAAGCCAAGATGATTTTATTAAAGCAGTTTTAATTGGGACTTATAGAACTGTTGATGGGAGTTTGAGCAATACGTTTAAACGGGGTGCGGATTGTTTCCCACAAATTGATAGGGATTGTTTTCATCTCAGTGGCGGCAACTTGCAATTATTTATGAATTTGCTGTCAGCCAATGCAAAAGAAAATGAGCGGTTAACATTGGGTCATTTTATGGCTGATGAAACGGCAGTCGCTGTGGCAAATGGTGATAAATTTTTTCAACGACACGCCGCGATTTTAGGTAGTACCGGTTCTGGTAAAAGTTGGTCGGTTGCATTGATATTAGAGCGCGCCGCAGCACTACAATCTGCCAATCTTATTGTATTTGATATGCATGGGGAATACTCTTCTTTGTGTGAAGGGAAAAATCCTATAGCTCAACAATACCGTATTGCTGGGCCGGGGGATTTGGATGGTTCTGATACTAGTAGTTTGTTTATACCGTATTGGCTATTGAATAGAGAAGAAATGTTAGCTTTAGTTCTTGACCGTAGTGATAATAATGCACCAAATCAAGTGGCAAGATTTACTGAACATGTTCGTTCACTTAAGGAAAAAACATTAAAAAATAATGAGAAAAATGATGTTCTTGAAACATTTACCGTTGATTCTCCGATTCCATATGACATAAATATCTTGCTTGAATATCTAAATAATGACGATACTGAAATGGTAAAGAGAAGTGGTAGCAGTAGCAGCAATTTAAAGCAAGGTACATGGTTTGGAAAATTAACCAGATTCATAAGCCGTTTGAAAGCCAAAATTGACGATAGAAGATGTGGATTTATGTTCCAACCGCCTGATGAATGTAATGGCTACGGGTGGTTGGAAGAAATGTTGATGAAATTGTTTACTGCTTCTGATGAACAGAAAGGTATCAAAATAATTGATTTTTCCGAAGTTCCATCGGATGTGTTACCGATTGTTACAGGGGTTCTTGCCCGCCTTTTATACAATATTCAGTTTTGGATGGATAAAGATTCCCGCCATCCTCTGACGATTATTTGTGATGAAGCACATCTGTATCTTCCTGTCCGCGATTCAGCGGAAGCCGCAGAAAAACGCGCATTAGAGGCTTTTGAACGGATTGCAAAAGAAGGTCGGAAATATGGAGTCTCTCTGTTAGTTGTCAGTCAACGCCCTTCAGATGTAAGCCGAACAATTTTGAGCCAATGTAATAACTTCTTGGTTCTGCGTTTAACAAACGATCAAGATCAGAGTGTTGTTAAACGGCTGTTACCTGAATCAATGGTTGGTATCACTGATATATTGCCTCTATTAGACTTAGGCGAAGCGTTATTATTGGGGGATTCAATTTTACTTCCTGCACGCATCAAGCTTGCCAAACCGAGAATTGCACCAGAAAGTGCAACTCGACAATTTTGGTCTGAGTGGGCAAACCAGACACCTAAACAAGATGCTGTATCTAAAGCAGTGGAAGCATTGAGAAGACAAGTTCGTACCTAAAATATTGCTGTTTAAAGTTTCAAATGGTACTTTTCAAAAAGTGCGGTCAGTTTTCCACTATTTTTAAAGGCCGTCTGAAACGCTGAAAGATTCGCAGCCTTAAGCTGCGTGGATTGAAACTAAAGAAGTTAAATTAATGAGTAGGTTCGCCTCCCTTCGGGGGCGTGTATTAACAAAACCATAGGAGAATAAAAAATGAATAGGGTACGCCTACACATTTGGGGCGATTACGCCTGTTTTACCCGTCCGGAAATGAAGGTGGAGCGGGTGTCTTATGATGTCATCACGCCGTCGGCGGCGCGCGGGGTACTGGCGGCAGTGCACTGGAAGCCGGCGATCCACTGGGTGATTGATCGCATTTATGTATTGAAACCGATCCGTTTTGAATCGGTGCGGCGCAATGAATTGGGTAGTAAGATTTCTGAGAGCAAGGTGAGCGGGGCGATGCGGCGCAAGAGTGTAGCCGATTTGTATACACTGATTGATGACGACCGCCAGCAGCGTGCGGCGACAGTGTTGAAAGATGTGGGCTATATAATTGAAGCCCATGCAGTGCTGACGGCAAAAGCGGGTGCGGACGAAACAATTACTAAGCATATCGAGATGTTTAAACGGCGGGCGTCGAAAGGGCAGTGTTTTCAGCAGCCATGCATGGGTGTACGCGAGTTTCCGGCGCATTTTGCTTGGGTGGACGATGACAGTAGTTTTCCTGAATCTTGCCTGTCTGAAAACGAAATCAACCGCGATTTGGGCTGGATGCTGCACGATATTGATTTCGACCACGGCAATCTGCCGAAATTTTTCCGTGCCGAGATGAAAAACGGGGTAATTGATGTGCCACCGTTTTACGCCGAGGAGGTGAAAGCATGATTCTGGCTTCTCTGGCGCGTTATTACCGCCGCTTGGCAACGCAAAACGATGATGTTGGTAACCCGAAAGTGCCGCCTTACGGCTTTAGCGAGGAAAAAATCGGCTGGATTTTGGTGTTGGATAAAGAAGGCCGCCTGAAAGACGCGGTGCCGAATTTAACGGCAGATAAAAAGCCGCAGCCGAAACTGATGAGTGTGCCGCGCCCTGAAAAACGCACATCGGGCGTCAAGCCGAATTTTCTGTGGGACAAAACCGCTTATGCCTTGGGCGTGGAAGCCAATAAAGATAAGGCGCAGGCGAAAACCGAACCGGTGGTGCCGTCTGAAAAAACCTTCGCGGCATTCCGGCAATATCATTTGGATGTATTGCAACACGAACAAGACGAAGGGTTGCAGGCACTCTACCGTTTTTTACAACACTGGCAGCCTGCGCAATTTGCCGATTATCCGTGCCTGTCTGAAACTTTGGATGCCAATGTGGTGTTTGCTTTGGATAAGCCTTCCGCCCTGATTCACAAACGCGAAGCGGCGCAAGAATTGTGGGCAGGCCGTCTGAAAAGCGACGAAGCGGAGCAGGGTTTGTGTTTAATCAGCGGCGAAGAAGCACCGATTGCGCGGCTGCATCCGGCGATTAAGGGCGTGTTTGGCGGGCAGAGTTCGGGCGGCTCGATTATTTCGTTTAACAAAGAATCCTTTGCTTCGTTTGGCAAAGAGCAGGGGGCGAATGCGCCGGTGTCGGAAGTATCCGCCTTTGCTTATACCACCGCGCTGAACTATCTGCTGCGCCGCGAAAACGGCCATTGCCTGACCATCGGCGATGCCAGCACGGTATTTTGGGCGGAAGCCGCCGACAGCGAAACCGCCGCCGCAGCCGAAGATTTCTTTGCCGACATCATGACCCCGCCCGATGACGAGCAGCAAAGCCAAAAAGTATTCGATATTTTGGCGCAAATCGCCAAAGGCCGCCCTTTGCAGGAAATCGCGCCCGATCTGTCGCCCGATACCCGCTTTTATATCTTGGGCTTGGCGCCGAATGCGGCGCGAATTTCCATCCGCTTTTGGCTGGATACCACGTTCGGGCAGCTTGCGGAGAATCTAGCGCAGCATTGGCAGGATTTAGCGTTGGAGCCTCGACCGTGGAAAATAGCACCGTCGGTGTGGCGTTTGTTGCTTCAGACGGCTGTGTTAGGCAAAAGCGAAAATATTTCCCCCGTTTTGGCGGGCGAGATGATGCGTGCCGTGATTGGCGGTACGCTGTATCCCATGAGCCTATTATCGCAGCTAATTGCTCGCATCCGAGCAGACGGTGATGTCAACGGCTTACGCATTGCCATGATTAAAGCCGTGTTACAGCGGCGTTTCAGAAAAGGTCTTATTCACGAGGAGGTTTACATGAGTTTGAACACCGAAAGCCGAAATCCGGCTTATCTGCTTGGGCGGCTATTCGCTGTGCTTGAGCGCATTCAGTATCAGGCACTAGGCGAATTAAATGCCGGCATTGCAGACCGCTATTACGGTTCTGCATCCGCCGTACCGTTTTCCGTTTTTCCGCGTCTATTGTCGGGCGCTAAACATCATTTATCACGCCTGCGCAAAGACAAATTCGGCATGGCGGTCAATCTCGACAAAGATTTGGGTGAGATTATCGCCATGTTGCCTGAAGTTTTCCCGCGCCATTTGAGCATTGATGAACAGGGACGCTTTGGCATCGGCTATTACCAACAAAAGCAAAGCTACTTTGCTAAAAAAGACCTCACAGTTACTCAAACGCATGAAGGAGAATAAACATGTCTATTCAAAACCGCTATGAATTCGTTTACTTTTTTGATGTAGCCAACGGCAACCCTAACGGCGACCCCGACGCCGGCAATATGCCGCGCCTAGATCCCGAATCCAGCAAAGGCTTGGTTACCGACGTGTGCCTGAAGCGCAAAATCCGCAATTTTGTCGAACTCGCCAGCGAAAACCAGCCGGGCTACGAAATCTACGTGAAAGACAAAGGCGTGCTGAACCTGCAAAACAAACGCGCCTATGAAGCCTTGGGCATCGAATCCGAAGCCAAAAAACTGCCCAAAGATGAAGCCAAAGCCCGCGACATCACCGCTTGGATGTGCAAAAACTTCTTCGATATCCGCACCTTCGGCGCCGTGATGACCACCGAAGTCAACAGCGGCCAAGTGCGCGGCCCCGTGCAACTGGCGTTCGCCCAATCCATCGACCCCATCGTGCCGCTGGAAATCTCCATTACCCGCATGGCGGTAACCAACGAAAAAGACCTCGAAAAAGAGCGCACCATGGGGCGCAAATACATCGTCCCCTATGCCCTTTACCGTGTACACGGCTTTATCTCCGCCAACCTTGCCGCCAAAACCGGCTTTTCCGACGAAGATTTGGCCAAACTCTGGCAAGCCCTGCAATTGATGTTCGAGCACGACCGCTCCGCCGCCCGAGGCGAAATGGCGGCGCGCAAGCTCATCGTGTTCAAACACGACACCGCACTGGGCAGCGTGCCCGCGCACAAACTGTTCGACGCCGTTAAAGTCGAACGCATCAATGGTGAAAGCGATACGCCTGCCTCGAGTTTTGCCGACTATCAAATTCGCATTGATTCAGACGGACTAAATGGCGTGAGTGTAGAAGAATTGCTGTAATGTCCGATTTGATAAATTCCATAGCAACGCCATTGCTTGCAGACGCAGGGAAAGAACAGGATTTGCCTACTATTTCCCTCTCCGCCCTACAACACTATGCTTTCTGCCCACGTCAATGTGCATTGATTCACAATGAGCAGGTATGGGCGGAGAACTATTTGACTGCGCAGGGGCGTTCGTTGCACGAGCGGGTGGATTCGGGAGAACCGGAAACACGCAAAGGCGTACGTTTTGAGCGTAGTGTGCATGTGTCGGCGCAGCGGCTAGGTATCAGTGGTATTGTCGATATGGTGGAACGTCATATTCAGACAGGCTGTCTGAAACCGGTGGAATACAAACGAGGCAAGCCAAAACCAGAACCGTTTGATGAAATCCAGCTTTGCGCACAGGCGTTGTGTTTGGAGGAGATGACGGGACAAACTATAGCTGAGGGTGCGCTGTGGTATATGCAAACTCGCCACCGCATGCCCGTGCTGTTTTCAGATGATCTACGCACAAAAACACTATCCGTTATTGTCCAAGTGCGCGAGCTTTTGGCAAGCGGGAAAAATCCGCCGCCAGTGTATGGCAAACGCTGTAAAGCCTGTTCACTGGTGGAGATCTGTCAGCCGAAGTTGTTGGAGAAGGATAGGTCGGTAAGGTATGTGGAGGTGTTATTTGGGGAAGATTAGCAAGCTAGCCGCAGCCAAGTGTAGGGTATGCTCCCTTGGGGGCTCACACATTGGTGGGTATTCTACGCTGCTAAAAAGACTGATTTTTTCAGACTGACTTGGAAGTCGTCAATGGATAAAACGCGTGCGTAGTTTTGCTACACACTATACAAGAGTATTTAAGAAGTCTAAGGTGTAATCCGACAAAATCATTAAATTGACCAAAGCTTGTTTGACTAAACACAATCTACGGTAAAACTGTTTTCAGGCGAGCTAAACAGTAATCCGTTTCAAAAATAAAAGTGCGGTCAAAATCAAGGGAGTTTTTCAACCATGCGAAAACTGCAAAATACGCTCTACATCACCACGCAGGGCAGTTATCTGCATAAGGATCGGGAAACGTTAGTGGTGGAGCAGGGGTACAAAAAGGTGGCTCAGTTGCCGGTGCATTCTATCGGGCACATTTTCTGTTTCGGCAATGTACTAGTGTCGCCGTTTTTGATGGGGTTTTGTGGAGAAAATAATGTGAATCTGGCATTTTTCACCGAAAATGGACGTTTTTTGGGGCGGTTGCAGGGACGGCAGAGCGGTAACGTGTTGCTACGAAGGGCACAATATCGTCTGTCGGAACACAACCCTGTGCCGATTGCTCGGCATATTATTGCGGCGAAGATTCAGTCGGGTAAGCGGGTGTTGCAGCGGCGACTACGCAATCATGGCGAACTGGAGGAAGTGAAGGTGGTGGTGTCTGCGATGAATTTCGCTTTGCAGCAATTGAAGCGGGTGCAAAGTTTGGAGTTAATTCGCGGAATTGAGGGCGATGCGGCGGCACGTTATTTCGGTGTGTTCCGCCATTTGCTACGTGAAAACAGCGGTTTTGTGTTCGACGGGCGTAATCGCCGCCCGCCACGTGATGAGGTGAATGCGCTGCTGTCATTTGTGTATAGTATTTTGGGCAAGGATATTAGCGGTGCGCTGCAAGGCGTGGGTTTGGATCCTCAGGTGGGTTTCTTACACGCTGACCGCCCAGGGCGCGATAGTTTGGCGCAGGATATTTTGGAGGAGTTTCGAGCGTGGTGGGCGGACAGATTGGTGCTGTCGCTGATTAATCGAGGCCAGATTAAGCCTCAGGATTTTGTGACTGAGGCGGGTGGGGCAGTGAATATCAAGCCGGAGGCGCGCAAGCTACTGTTCCAAACTTTGCAGGTGAAAAAGCAAGAAAAGATTGTACATCCGTTTTTACAGGAAGAAGTGGTCGTCGGTCTGTTACCGCATATTCAAGCCATGTTACTGGCTAGGCATTTACGCGGCGATTTGGTGGAGTATCCCCCGTTTTTGATGCGGTAATTCTCAATAAAATGAGGGCGAAAATCTTAATGTTTTTTGGAGTGAGTTATTTATGATGATGTTAATTACCTATGATATCTCTTTTGAGACAGATGATGGTGAAGCAAGGTTACGTAGAATAGCCAAACATTGTTTGGATTATGGCGTTCGCGCACAATATTCCGTGTTTGAATGTGATGTAACGCCTGATCAATGGGTAGTTCTAAAAGAGAAACTTCTCAATACTTATGATCCTAAATGTGATAGTTTACGGTTTTATCATTTGGGGAGTAAATGGCGTAATAAAGTAGAACATCATGGAGCAAAACAATCAATAGACATCTTTAAGGATACGCTGATTCTGTAATTCGCTAGCCTATAGTTATCAAGAAAAAGCTGAGCGGTTAGCGATAATAAAAGTTCTTTAAAAATTAGTATTTTATAAAAGTGAAGTATGGCAAGAAGAGCTGTGTTATACTTCGCATCACTTCCAAAGTAGAAGCTTAGCGAATTAGGGGCTGTAAAGCCTTATAGTGAAAGGCTTCAAAAGCTAGGGAGCAGCCGCCTTCAGGCGGCTGTGTATTGAAACTGATTTTGGCGAAGTCAAAATCAGAAATAAAGGCAGCAGCCGCCTTCAGGCGGCTGTGTATTGAAACATATCGTCATTGATGATGGTCTGACGGGTAATACGCAGCCGCCTTCAGGCGGCTGTGTATTGAAACACGCCATTGAGCATTAACGCACCAAGTACCATTTGGCAGCCGCCTTCAGGCGGCTGTGTATTGAAACGCAAAAGTCAAAGCGATTTTAAAGTGAAAAGCGGCGCAGCCGCCTTCAGGCGGCTGTGTATTGAAACAGCCGTTAAAAGACGCTAGAGCGAAAAGTTACGGTGAGCAGCCGCCTTCAGGCGGCTGTGTATTGAAACAAAAGTTCTCGCACGCTGCCAATAGTGAGCTCTTGGCAGCCGCCTTCAGGCGGCTGTGTATTGAAACAAGCCCAAATCTTCCACATCTGCGCCATTTACAAAAGCAGCCGCCTTCAGGCGGCTGTGTATTGAAACACTTATCGTGAGAAACGTTTTGCAGAGGGGGCGTGCAGCCGCCTTCAGGCGGCTGTGTATTGAAACTATGATGAATTAAATGAGCGCACTCATTTACCGGGCAGCCGCCTTCAGGCGGCTGTGTATTGAAACCAATATGGCTTTTGCAACCAGTATGAATGAAGCCGCAGCCGCCTTCAGGCGGCTGTGTATTGAAACATTTTATGTCGAGTACCTGCACATATTGCAGACAGCAGCCGCCTTCAGGCGGCTGTGTATTGAAACATCAGTCCCTTGTTTTGCGTGCAATAACGGAACAGCAGCCGCCTTCAGGCGGCTGTGTATTGAAACATTTATTGAGTTAATGGCTAAATCTGGCTATTCAGGCAGCCGCCTTCAGGCGGCTGTGTATTGAAACACTTTACAGAACATGGATAAAGTAAAAGAAAATGGCAGCCGCCTTCAGGCGGCTGTGTATTGAAACTTATCAAATAGAACCTATAAGGGGCTATCATTATGCAGCCGCCTTCAGGCGGCTGTGTATTGAAACCCGGGTCATTCCCTAAATGCCCCACTATAATGACGCAGCCGCCTTCAGGCGGCTGTGTATTGAAACCCATTGATATTGTTCATTTGCATATTGCCCCAGTTGCAGCCGCCTTCAGGCGGCTGTGTATTGAAACACCGCCAACCCCACAACGCTGTCTTGTTTGTAAAAGCAGCCGCCTTCAGGCGGCTGTGTATTGAAACAGAAGATAAGGAATTAATGTCGGCTCAAACTCTTGCAGCCGCCTTCAGGCGGCTGTGTATTGAAACAATCTAAAGGGGATTGGGTGTCTTTTCGACCAAGCAGCCGCCTTCAGGCGGCTGTGTATTGAAACTTTAAAGATGGAAAAACATTTAAGTTACATAGTGAGCAGCCGCCTTCAGGCGGCTGTGTATTGAAACTCAAACTGTCGAGAATAGCCACGATATTTTATTAAGGCAGCCGCCTTCAGGCGGCTGTGTATTGAAACAAAAGCTAAAACAACTTTGACTGCAATTGCTATTTGCAGCCGCCTTCAGGCGGCTGTGTATTGAAACTCCCATAAGGGTGACAGTTATTCGCATCAGGAATCGGCAGCCGCCTTCAGGCGGCTGTGTATTGAAACCGCAGATGCGGCGGCAACCGCAGCCGGGAATTACAGCAGCCGCCTTCAGGCGGCTGTGTATTGAAACCTCGTAATACCAATACCGTATGGCGTGCGTTCAAGCAGCCGCCTTCAGGCGGCTGTGTATTGAAACAGAGCAAGTAGGGATACCGGTTGTGACGTATAGCTGCAGCCGCCTTCAGGCGGCTGTGTATTGAAACTAACCAAGTTGTCGATTCATCAACCAGTTATTTAGGCAGCCGCCTTCAGGCGGCTGTGTATTGAAACCCCCAATTACAAGCCATTTACGGTAAGGATAAAGCGCAGCCGCCTTCA
>NZ_MLHS01000012.1 GCF_001999335.1 Rodentibacter sp. Ppn85
TTACGTTTAGCACGAGGATTTATTCTGGTAAAAGAAAAATGTAAAATCCGGTGGAAAATTAGGAAATTTTCCATTTATTTTTGATATAAAATACTAAACAATATCCCACCATTTCAAAGATTATTTTTCCTGCTATCAACTTTTTCAAGGTTTAATCAATTATAAGTTTATTTTTACTGCATTTTTATTCATTTATGAAATTTGTTACACTAGCGACTAATTTTAGCGGTAATGTGGTTAGATTCCTTTTTTATGAGTAAAGTTACAAAAGTTTTTGCTGAAAGCGGTGCATTAAGCCAACATATTAAAGGTTTTCACCCACGTGTTGAGCAGCTGGAAATGGCGCAAGCTATCGAAACCGTTCTTTCTGAAAAAAGCATATTAGTGGTAGAAGCCGGCACTGGCACCGGAAAAACTTTTGCTTATTTAGCTCCGGCATTACTTTCCGGTAAGAAAACTATTATTTCTACCGGCTCTAAAAATCTCCAAGATCAATTATTTAATCGTGATTTACCGGCAATAAAAAAAGCCTTAAGTTACACAGGAAAAACAGCTTTACTTAAAGGTCGATCTAATTATTTGTGTTTAGAACGTTTGGAAGGTTTAATTGCCCGGGGAGTGTTAGGAGATAAATCGGTACTGGAAGATTTATTTAAAGTTCGTCAGTGGAGCACTTCAAGCAAAACAGGGGATTTGGCCGAGTGTACCGATCTTGCAGAAGATAGCCCGATTTTATCCCAATTAACCAGTACGGCAGAAAATTGTCTTGGCTCTGATTGCCCGAATTATTCGGATTGTTACGTTGCACTGGCACGAAAAAGAGCCCTCAATGCAGATATTGTAGTAATCAATCATCATTTGTTTTTTGCAGATATGGCAGTAAAAGAAAGTGGTTTTGGTGAGCTCATCCCACAAGTAGAAAATATTATTTTTGATGAAGCTCATCAATTACCTGATATTGCCAGTCAATATTTTGGGCAATCTGTGAGTTCTCGACAATTTTTTGAACTTTGTAAAGATATTAACATTGTTTACCATACGGAATTAAAAGATCTGAAACAGCTAAGCAGTGCGGCGGATACTTTACAAAAAACAGTACAAGATTTTCGTTTATTATTAGGAGAAGGAAATCTACGTGGTAATTGGCGTGAAATATTGAGGCAAAGTGCGGTCAAAAAATCATTTAAAATTCTCATTGAGAAATTATCTTTTTTGTCCGAAGTCATTAAATTAGCTTTAGGACGTTCACAAACACTAGATAATATTTTTGAGCGGGTTGAGAATTTAAAAGACTATTTACAGCGTTTACTTGAAACGGATCGCATTGGTTATTGTTATTGGTATGAAACTTTTGCTCGCCAATTTGCTTTGCATATCACTCCTTTAACGGTTTCGGATAAATTTGGTGAACAGCTGAAAACGAAGCAAGCAGCTTGGATTTTTACATCCGCTACTTTAGAAGTCGGTGGGACATTTGACCATTTTTGTCATCGTTTAGGAATTGAAAGTGCACGCCAGCTTATTTTACAAAGTCCGTTTAATTATGCTGAACAAGCATTATTGTGTGTGCCACGCTATTTGCCAAATACAAACCAAGTCAATACACAAGCCGAGTTGGGTAAAATGTTGTTACCGGTTATTGAAGCCAATCAAGGGCGGTGTTTTGTTCTTTGTACTTCCTATGAAATGATGCGTAATTTAGCAGGATATTTTCGTTCAAATAGCCGATTATCAATACTGCTACAAGGTGAAATGCCAAAAACGACCTTATTGGAACAATTTACAGCTAATCAAAATACAGTGTTAGTTGCAACATCAAGCTTTTGGGAGGGGATTGATGTGCGTGGTGATGCACTTTCTTTGGTTATTATTGATAAGCTTCCCTTTATGTCACCTGATGAACCCTTACTTAAAGCGCGTATTGAGGATTGCCGTTTACAAAGTGGAAATCCGTTTAATGATATTCAAATTCCTGAAGCCGTAATTACATTAAAGCAAGGTGTAGGGCGTTTAGTTCGTGATATTACGGATCGTGGTGTCGTGATTATTTGTGATAATCGCCTTGTGATGCGTCAGTATGGTGAAACGTTTTTAAAAAGTTTGCCAAATTTAAGCCGTACCCGGGATCTCAACAAAGTGATACAATTCCTACAAAATAAATAATTGAGAAAAATAATGACAAATTTAACTTTATTAGCATTAGATACTTCTACTGAAGCATGCTCTGTCGCATTGCTAAACAAGGGGGAAAAAACATATCTAAGTGAATTGGCTCAACGTAGTCATACAAAACGTATTTTACCGATGATAGATGAAATTTTGGCAAATTCCGGAATTCGCTTGGCTCAAGTTGATGCCCTTGCCTTTGGTCGCGGCCCCGGGAGTTTTACCGGAGTTAGGGTAGGCGCAGGAATTGCACAAGGATTGGCTTTTGGGGCAAATCTACCGGTTATTCCTATTTCAAATTTAACAGCAATGGCTCAGGCAGCTTTCGAATTACATCAAATGGAAAATGTTGCAGCAGCTATTGATGCGAGAATGAGTGAAGTTTATTTTTCTCAACTTAAACGAGAAAAAGTGCGGTCAGATTTCGGCGAATTTTTTCAGTGGCACGAAGTGATTGCAGAACAGGTTTGTTCGCCTGATCAGGTTATGGCTCAATTTACCGATGAGACGGCTTTTCGGGTAGGAACAGGTTGGAATGCTTATCCGCAGTTTTCTGAAAAAAATTTTATCGGTACGGATATTGAATTGCCCAATGCTTTCTACATGCTGGAATTAGCTCGTGTGAATTGGTTGCAAAAAGAAGTAATTTCAGCATTAGAGATTGAACCTATTTATTTACGTAATGAGGTTACCTGGAAAAAATTGCCGGGACGCAAGTAATTTTCTTAAATGGTAGGAGGCGCTTATGAGAGTAAAAGTAACACTATTTTTAATTGCATTTTCTTTCTTATTAACAGGTTGCATTACATCACCTCAAGGCTTAGAGAAAAATAGATTTTCTATTACGGATTATCGTGTTATCTCTCCGCAAGATCTGAATTGTCGCTGTAAAACCGTGCGTTTAGGCGGGAAAATTATTCAATCGGAAATTTTACCGAATAAAACGAAAATTGAAGTATTAAGCTTACCGATTTCTAATTATTCGGGTAAACCTATCTTAGAGTCACAATCCCAAGGACGTTTTATTGCTTATTTTGACGGTTTTGTTGATCCGGAGAATCTGAAAGATGGCTATATTACTCTGGGTGGCGTTTTATCTGGAAAAGAAGAGGGCAAAATTGAGCTGGCTAATTACTCTTATCCGGTTGTTCAAATTGAAAATTATCGCCTTTGGACATTGACTAGACACTATTATTACCCGCCGGATAATTGGAATGATTGGTTTTTTGGGGATTGGCGCTATCGTCCATGGCATAACGAGCCGGAAATTCGCTATTATTTAAATTAAGTGATAGAATCTGCCGTCGATTTTCCAACTATAAGGTCAATAAATGGAAAAAATTTGGTTTCAAAATTATCCAGAAGGTGCTGAAAAATATCTGGATACTTCAAAATATGAATCAATTTTAGATATATTTAATAAAGCGATTCGTGAACATCCTGATCGACCGGCATATATTAATATGGGGCAGGTTCTTACTTTTCGTAAATTAGAAGAGCGTAGTCGGGCTTTTGCAGCTTATTTGCAAAATGAATTTAAATTAAAACGCGGTGATCGTGTAGCATTAATGATGCCGAATTTGTTGCAATATCCTATCGCACTCTTCGGTATTTTACGGGCCGGTTTAATCGCCGTGAATGTCAACCCGCTTTATACTCCGCGTGAACTTGAACATCAATTACAAGATAGCGGTGCGGTGGCAATAGTTGTTGTTTCAAATTTTGCTTCTACACTTGAGAAAGTCGTTTTTAATACTGATATAAAACACGTCATTTTAACCCGAATGGGCGATCAACTTTCCTTTGGTAAGCGTACATTGGTTAATTTTGTAGTGAAATACATCAAAAAATTAGTACCAAAGTATAAATTACCTGATGCCGTTACCTTCCGTGAGGTATTAAGTATTGGTAAACACCGTCAATATATTCAACCTGAAGTGTCACGCAATGATCTTGCGTTCCTGCAATATACAGGCGGAACAACAGGTGTAGCTAAAGGAGCGATGCTTTCCCATGGAAATATTATTACCAATGTTTTCCAGGCAAAATGGATCGCAGAGCCTTTCATCGGTGATCATGCTCATGCCCGTTCGGCTATTCTTGCATTACCGCTTTATCATGTTTTTGCTTTAACCGTGAACTGTTTACTTTTCCTTGAACTCGGTGTCACGGCTATTTTGATTACAAATCCGCGTGATATTGATGGTTTTGTTAAAGAGTTAAAAAAATATCGTTTTGAAGCTATTACAGGAGTGAATACGCTATTTAATGCGCTATTAAATAATGAAAATTTCAAAGAAGTTGATTTTTCGGCATTAAAACTTTCTGTTGGTGGTGGTATGGCTATTCAGCAATCTGTCGCTACTCGTTGGCACGATTTAACCGGTTGTAACATTATTGAAGGCTATGGTATGACGGAATGCTCCCCCCTTATTGCTGCGTGTCCGGTAAATGTAGTGAAGCATAACGGGACTATCGGTGTACCTGTGCCAAATACGGATATAAAAATTATCAAAGATGATGGCACAGAAGCGAATATCGGCGAAGCAGGAGAATTGTGGGTAAAAGGTGAGCAAGTGATGCAAGGTTACTGGCAGCGTTCTGAAGCAACGAATGAAGTATTGAAAGATGGCTGGATGGCAACCGGCGATATTGTAGTTATGGATGAAAGCTACAGTTTGCGTATTGTGGATCGCAAAAAAGATATGATCTTGGTTTCCGGTTTTAATGTTTATCCGAATGAAATTGAAGATGTTGTAATGCTTAATTATAAAGTTGCGGAGGCTGTGGCGATTGGCGTACCGAACGAGATTTCAGGCGAAACCATTAAAATTTTTGTAGTGAAAAAAGATGAAAGTCTTACGCGTAATGAACTTCGTCAGCATTGCCGTCAGCATTTGACAGGCTATAAAGTACCGAAAGAAATTGAGTTTCGAGATGAATTACCTAAAACAAATGTTGGAAAAATATTACGCCGTATATTACGAGATGAAGAAATTACTAACCGACTAACGCATTAAGTTTTATAATCTAACCATGGGATAGCAATATCCCATTTTTGTTTTTTTAATCTAAGAGATAATGTCATGATAAAAGAATGCCAAGAGCCATTGCATTTTTCATTGATCACAACAAATCAGGCTCTGAGTGAAATTTGTCAATTAGCACGCCAAAAAAGAGCGGTTGCTTTAGACACTGAATTTGTGAGGGTATCGACTTATTTTCCGAAACTTGGCCTGATTCAACTTTATGACGGGGAAAAAGTTTCTCTGATTGACCCTTTAAGTATCAGCGATTTTTCGCCTTTTGTGGAATTATTGGCTAACCCGGATGTGCTTAAAGTGCTTCATTCTTGTAGCGAGGATTTGGTTGTTTTCTTGCAGGAGTTTGATCAATTACCCCAACCAATGATTGATACGCAAATAATGGCACGTTTCCTTGGATTAGGAAATTCAGTGGGGTTGGCAAAACTAGCGCTAAATTATTTAAACATCAAAGTGGATAAAGGCGCGACTAGAACAAATTGGATTAAACGCCCTTTATCGGAAACCCAACTGCATTATGCGGCAGGCGATGTGTGGTATTTGTTACCGATTTACTATTGTTTACAAAAAGAACTCTCGGCAACACCTTGGCAAAATGCTGTGCAAGCAGACTGTGAACTTGCGTTATCAAAAATCAATAAAATGCAAACACGTGATGCGGAAAGCGCTTATTTAGATATTCCAAATTCGTGGAAACTTAATCCATTGGAACTTGCCCGACTAAAAATTTTAGCGCAATGGCGACAAGAGGTGGCAATAGAACGCGATTTGGCGCTTTCTTATGTGGTTAAGTCAGAAAATTTATGGAAAGTAGCAAAATATAATCCGCGTAATACCTCGGAAATGCTGGAAATGGGGCTTTCCAATAATGAAGTAAGAGTACGGGGTAAGCGGATTTTACAGCTCTTGGCAAAGGCGCGTCGGGTATCACCTTATGATTATCCGAAGCGGATCGTGCGCATTGCCGATGATCCCCGTTATAAAAAGACAATTCGTCTCTTACAAGAAAAAGCGTATGAGCTAACGCCTCAAGGACTAACATTAGAAATTTTAGCCAGTAAACGAAGTTTAGAAGAGTTAATCAAATGGGTTTGGCGATACAATGAATCACCGGATAAATTGCCGGATTTATTGGTTGGTTGGCGTAGAGAAATAGGATTACAACTTTTAGCTTTGTTGAAATCAATAGAAATTTGAAAATATGAAAAAAATGACCGCACTTCCGTAAGTGCGGTCATTTTTATATAAGTTTTGGATTAACTCTGGGTAGCTTGGATTGCAGTTAATGCAATGGTGTAAACAATATCGTCCACCAACGCACCACGCGATAAATCATTCACCGGTTTACGCATACCTTGCAACATTGGGCCGATAGAGACTAAATCTGCAGAACGTTGTACCGCTTTGTAAGTCGTATTACCGGTGTTTAAATCAGGGAATACGAATACGGTCGCTTTACCCGCAACAGGTGAATTCGGTGCTTTAGAGCGAGCCACATCTTCCATCACCGCCGCATCGTATTGTAATGGGCCGTCGATCAGTAAGTCAGGGCGTTTTTCCTTAGCAATTCTTGTTGCTTCTTTCACTTTTTCCACATCTGCACCGCTACCTGATGTGCCGGTAGAGTAGGAGATCATCGCCACTTTCGGATCAATACCAAAGGCTTTTGCCGAATCGGCGGATTGAATTGCAATTTCGGCCAGTTGTTCAGCAGTTGGATCAGGATTGACCGCACAGTCGCCGTAAACTAAAACTTGATCCGGTAGCAACATAAAGAAAATGGAAGACACGATTGAGCTGCCCGGTGCGGTTTTGATAATTTGCATTGGCGGTCTGATCGTGTTTGCAGTGGTGTGAACTGCGCCGGAAACTAAACCGTCTACTTCGTTTGCTTCCAACATCATTGTTCCCAGAACAACGGTATCTTCTAACTGTTCACGTGCGGAGGCTTCAGTCATTCCTTTTGCTTTGCGTAACTCGACAAGACGATCTACATACTTTTCACGAACGTCGGCAGGATTGATGATCGTAATACCTTGACCCAATACCACGTCTTGCGCTTCGGCAACACGTTTAACATCATCAGGGTTGGCTAATAATACACATTCTGCAATACCGCGCTCAGCACAAAGTGCGGCAGCTTTAATTGTGCGAGGCTCGTCACCTTCAGGAAGAACGATGCGTTTTTTTGCTGCTCGAGCAAGTTCGGTTAATTGGTAACGGAATGCCGGCGGTGAAAGACGACGTAAACGTGTTGAAGCGGCAACTAAATTGTCTATAAAGATATTGTCGAATTGTTCGCTGGTATAACGTTTGATATTTTCAATGCGTTCTTTATCATCACTCGGTACTTCAAGATTAAAGCTCTGTAAAACGAGTGCGGTTTGCCAAGTGTTACCTTCAATACGGAAAATCGGTAATTTAGTGCTTTCAAAAGCGTGTTGACATAATTTTTTGATTTGTGCATCAATTTTATAGCCGCCGGTTAATAAAATACCACCGATTTCGACACCGTTCATTGCTGCAAGGGCGGCTGCGACTAAAACATCGGGGCGATCCGCCGAAACCACTAATAAACTACCGGTACGGAAATGCTCTATCATATTTGGCAAGCTTCTAGCGCAGAAAGTGATGCCGCGAATACGGCGGTTGATATCGCCTTCGTTAATAATGGCTGCGCCAAGATGTTTAATAATATCTAATGCACGAGTTGCAATTAATTCCGCTGACCAAGGCACGCAAGCCAATAATTTAATCGGGCTGTTTGTGAACAGTTTATTGATTTCCGCCTCGCTGTTATGGCTATGTTGGAAAGAATCAAAAATTTCGGTTAAATCAGGGCGGGTACGACCGGATTCATCGACAGGTGCATTGAATTTATTGACCACAACACCAAGAATATTCGGGTTGTTTTTTCCGCCGAATAATGATGCCGCCGCCTCAACGCGTTCTTTAAGTTGCTCCGGTGTTTCCGTTACCGGTGCGGCAACTAAAATAATTTCAGCATCAAGTGCTTGAGCAATTTCATAGTTAATGCTATTGGCATAACCGTGTTTACGGGTTGGAATTAAGCCTTCAACAATGACAATTTCATTGTTTTTGGTTAGTTGTTGATGATTGGCGACAATTTTTTCCAGTAATACATCGGATTGATTTTTTCCGATTAAGGATTCGGCAACACTTAGCATAAACGGTTCGGCAGTGTCGAGGTTAGTACTGGTACGAACGATTGAAGTGGTGCGATCTAATTTATCTTCGCCTGAACTCGGTTGAGAAATCGGTTTCATAAAGCCGACTTTTGCGCCTTTTTGTTCTAAAGATTGAATCAGACCGAGACTAATACTGGTAAGTCCAACTCCAGCGCTGACCGGAATTAAAATAATAGTACGAGACATAATAACCCTTATTTATCTTTGATTTAAAATGAAAACTGCCGAGTTTTTCGGCAGTTTGTCGAGGTGATTAGAAACTGAGTTTTGCAGTATCTTGTGCAATCACTAATTCTTCGTTAGTAGGAAGAACGATAGCTTTAAATTTAGAGTCATCGGCGGTAATGACACCTTCGTTACCAAAACGGGCAGCAAGGTTGCGTTCTTCATCAATTTTAATGCCGAATAACTTTAAGTGATTTAATGTTAATTTGCGTACTTGGGCTGAGTTTTCACCAATACCACCGGTAAATGCAATCGCATCTAAGTAGTCATCACCCAATATAGCCATATAAGCACCGATATATTTTGCTAATCGATAGCTATAAACATCTAATGCACGTTTGGCTTCCGGATGGGATGGATTTTCGTAGTTATCTTCTGAATAACGGCAGTCGCTAGTTACTCCGGTTAAACCTAAAAGACCTGATTTTTTCACCAGAGTCTCTTCGATTTGATCCATAGACATGCCTAAGTTCTTGTAAAGATAGAAGATAATTGCAGGGTCAATATCACCGCAACGGGTTCCCATTACTAAACCTTCTAATGGTGTTAACCCCATAGACGTGTCGATACATTGACCATGACGAACAACAGACACGGATCCTCCGTTACCTAAGTGGCAAATAATGGTATTAACTTGTTCAACAGGTTTGCCCACATATTTTGCCACTTCACGAGAAATAAAGAAATGGCTGGTACCGTGCGCACCATAGCGACGAACGCCGTTATCTTCATATAAAGAATACGGTAATGCGTATAAATACGCTTCTTCCGGCATCGTTTGATGGAAGGCCGTATCAAATACCGCAACGTTTTTATCTTTTAAGTGTGGGAATGCTTTAAATGCTTCACGAATACCGATTAAGTGTGCTGGGTTATGAAGCGGGGCGAATTGTGCCGCATCTTCAATATTTTTAATTACATCATCATTGATTAAAACAGACTTGGTATATTTTTCACCACCGTGTACGATGCGGTGACCAATCGCGACGATAGCGTTTTTAAGCTCGTCCGTCATAATGTTTGAAGCGATAAAATCAAGTGCCTCTGTGTGTGCTGCGCCAGCACCTAAATCAGTATTACCCTTTTCGCCGTTAAGTTTCCATTTAATACGAGATTCAGGAAGGAAAAAAGCTTCAGCCAAACCGGATAATTTTTCTTCTCCTGTAGCAGGATCAAGAATTGCAAATTTTAACGAAGAGCTACCACAGTTAAGGATAAGAACAAGTTTTGACATAGGAACCTTATATTTGATTAAAGTTAATAAAAATCCAATCAGAGAGATTGGACTGCAAAGTCGTGCATAGGATACACCTTTTATGCAATAAAATAAATTAATCAAGAAAGAAAAATCTAACTTCGGTCAAAGAAAAATGTAATTTGCATTAATTTGATAAGATAGAAATTCCAGATGAACTGGAGTATTATAAGTGCGGTTATTTTTGAGGGTGTTTTTATGTCATTTTTTTCCGTTTTTAAGCAAGGACAGATTTATCTTAACACTTGGCCGAAAGAGGCTAAATTAGGGATCATTTTCCCTGAACACCGTGTCATAAAAAGCACGCGTTTTGCCCAAAATACGATGCCGTTAATTGCAGTATTCGCTATTGTTTGGCAACAGCTTTATGCTAAACACGATGTTATGGCTTTTTCTGCAGCGATTTTAACCGCACTTTTTGCCCTATTTATCCCCCTACAAGGGCTGTATTGGTTAGGTAAACGTGCAATATCGCCTTTGGAAGCGCAAAGTGCAACATGGTTTTACGATATTTGTGAGCGTTTGAGAAATATCCACGAATCCGTTCCGCCCTTACAAGGTAAACCCACCTATCAACATTTAGCCGAGGTTTTAAGAAAAGCGGAGCAGCGGTTGAATCGTACTTTTTGGGAAGAAATTTAGTGAAATTTATATGACGCAAACGTTTTCCTTTTTACTTTATTTTTTGTAGAATACGCAGGCTGCTTTATGCAGCTCTTTTTTATTGAGAGATTTTTTAATGATCGATTACATTATTATTGGCATTATCGCTTTTTCTATTCTTGTCAGTTTACTACGTGGTTTTGTACGCGAAGTGTTATCGCTTGCCAGCTGGGTAGTTGCATTTATAGTGGCAAGCCAGTTTTATCCTTACCTCGCAACTTATTTAACTCAAATCGAATCCGTTTATGTACGGAACGGTACTGCAATTGGGATTTTGTTTGTTCTAACGTTAATTGTTGGCGGGATCATCAATTTTGTAATTGCACAGTTAGTTGATAAAACCGGATTAAGCGGTACTGATCGTGTATTAGGGGCAGCCTTTGGTTTATTACGCGGTGCACTAATTGTTGCGGCGATCTTATTTTTCTTGGATACCTTCACAAACTTTGAACAAACCGATTGGTGGAAAGAATCAAAACTTATTCCGCATTTTGGCTTCATTATTGAATGGTTTTTCCAACAACTTCAAGCGAGTTCCAGTTTCTTAAATTCAACACTTAATCAATAAGGATCATGAAATGTGTGGTATTGTCGGTATTGTTAGCCAAAGTCCTGTTAATGAATCTATTTATGCTGCGTTAACGCTGTTACAGCACAGAGGGCAAGATGCGGCGGGGATTGTTACTGTTGACGATGAAAATCGTTTCCGCCTGCGTAAAGCGAATGGATTAGTCAGCGATGTTTTTAGACATGAGCATATGTTGCGTTTACAAGGTCATGCCGGGATGGGACATGTACGTTATCCTACCGCCGGCAGCTCTAGCGTGTCGGAAGCCCAACCGTTTTATGTGAATTCACCCTATGGGGTAACTTTGGTACATAATGGCAATTTAACCAATTCGACCGAGTTAAAACAAAAAGTGTTTAAAACTGCGCGCCGCCATGTAAATACCAATTCTGATTCCGAACTGCTTCTAAATATTTTTGCTAATCACCTTGACAATATTCCGCAAGATCATCTTGATCCGCAGGATATTTTCTATGCGGTAGGGAAAACCCACAAAGATGTACGTGGTGCTTATGCTTGTTTGGCGATGATTATCGGGCATGGTATGGTAGTGTTTCGTGATCCTTTTGGTATCCGCCCTTTAGTGATGGGACAGCGTGAAGAGAATGGTAAAACGGAATATATGTTTGCTTCGGAAACCGTTGCGTTGGATGTGGCAGGGTATGATTTTGTTCGTGATGTGGCGCCGGGTGAAGCGATTTATGTGACCTTTGAGGGCAGACTTTACGCACAACAATGTGCTGAAAGTGCGGTCTTAAATCCGTGTATTTTTGAGTATGTTTATTTTGCCCGCCCTGATTCCATTATGGATGGCGTATCGGTATATGCGGCTCGTGTTCATATGGGGGAGCTTTTAGGACAAAAAATAGCCCATGAATGGAAAGATGAATTAGATAATATTGACGTGGTTATTCCCGTGCCGGAAACATCAACGGATATCGCATTACAAATTTCTAACGTGCTGAATAAACCTTACCGCCAAGGTTTTGTGAAAAACCGTTATGTCGGGCGTACCTTCATTATGCCGGGGCAAGCACAGCGTATTAGTTCCGTTCGTCGTAAACTCAATACGATTAAATCGGAATTTAAAGATAAAAACGTCTTATTAGTGGATGATTCCATCGTACGTGGTACAACATCAGAGCAAATTGTAGAAATAGCGCGCGCAGCCGGAGCGAAAAGAATCTATTTTGCCTCCGCTGCACCGGAAATTCGTTACCCAAATGTGTATGGTATTGATATGCCAACGAAAAATGAGCTGATTGCTTATGGTCGTAGTGTGGATGAAATTGCGAAATTGATTGGTGTGGATAAATTAATTTTCCAAGATCTTAGCGCATTAACGGAATCTATTCAGCAAGAAAACCCAACTATTCAAGGGTTTGATTGTTCGGTTTTTACCGGCGAATATATCACGGGTGATATTACCGATGAATATTTGGATGGAATTGCCTCGCAACGTAATGATACGGCAAAGAAGAAACGGGAAAAAGATGCGACAAATTTAGAAATTCATAATGAGCGATAAAAAAGTGCGGTTAATTTTAACCGCACTTTTTGTTGGGATATATCCCTTAATTATTCAACTTTCACAATCCAGCCTTCCGGAGCTTCAATATCACCAAATTGAATTCCGGTGAGTTCTTCGTAAAGTCTGCGTGTAACCGGCCCGACTTCCGTTTCGGAATAAAACACGTGGAATTTATCTTTATGCTGAATGCCGCCTACCGGAGAAATGACCGCTGCCGTACCGCAAGCGCCGGCTTCGGCAAATTGATCAAGCTGATCAATATAGACATCCCCCTCAATCGCCTCCATGCCTAAACGTTCTTTAGCAATATAAAGTAGGGAATATTTAGTAATACTCGGTAAAATGGATTCTGATATCGGAGTAATAAATTTATTATCTTTGGTGATACCAAAGAAGTTTGCTGCACCGACTTCTTCAATCTTAGTATGGGTTTTCGGATCAAGATAAATAGCATCCGCAAATTTTCGTTCTTGCGAACCTTGCGCAACAGCTAACTTATGGGGGAGCAAGCTTGGCGCATAATTACCGCCCACTTTTACACCGCCTGTTCCCATGGGGGCGGCTCGGTCGTATTCAGTGGTGATGAAATTAGAGGGGGTTAGCCCGCCTTTAAAATATGCCCCTACCGGACAGCAAAATACGGAGAAAATAAACTCCGGTGCGGCCTTTACACCGATATTTTCACCAACACCGATGAGGAATGGACGTAAATATAAGGTTGCGCCCGAACCGTAAGGACCAACCCATTCTTCATTCGCCTTGACGACTTCTTTACAAGCATGAACAAATAATTCGGTGGGAACTTGTGGCATTAATAGACGATCCGCCGTGCGTTGCATACGTTTCGCATTTTCTTGCGGGCGAAATAAGTTGATGGAACCGTCTTTACAACGATAGGCTTTTAAGCCTTCAAAACACTGTTGACCGTAGTGAAGTGCGGTCGAACCTTCATGAATATGTAAAGTATTATCTGTAGTGAGCTTTCCTTCATCCCATTTACCATTCTTCCAATGGGCGATAAAGCGATAGTCGGTTTTAATATAATTGAAACCAAGGTTATCCCAGTCTAAATTTTTCATTTTGCTTCCTTCAATATGATGTTGTTAATGAACTGTTATTTAATCTACATCATTATTTTGAGCATTTGAACCTTAAAACCTAAATTTTTTTGTGATTTCTCAAAATTTACTCAGTTATTTTAAACCTAATCAAGTAAAACAAGAAAAGAAAAGAGAACTGTGCTAGAATCCCGACACGAAAAAAAACGCCACTTAAAACGGGTGGCGTTTAACCAAAAGGTTCAAATTATAGGAAGTAAACGAGTAACTTATTGTTACCCAAGTTCAGTTGCCTGAACTATATGCAAACACAACATCATACTTAAGTCCGAAACTCATTAACTCGTAAAGAATTACCAACGGTTAAGTATGGGGGATATTGTAAGAATTGAAAACTAGAAGAACAAATGACGTTTTTTTATTTGAGGGATTAGAAAAATTAATCTGAACCAAATCCGCCTAAGTATAGACGAAAAAATTATATTTTGGAATAACTATGTATAAACGTTTGCCACCCTTGAATTCATTGAAGTCTTTTGAATCCGCATCACGACATTTAAGTTTTACAAAAGCGGCCGATGAGCTTTTTGTTACGCAGGCGGCTGTTAGTCATCAAATCAAACTGTTAGAAGATTTTTTAGGCGTCGAGTTATTTAAACGTAAAAATAGAGCCTTAGAATTAACGGAGTTCGGCAAAGCCTATTTTATCGATATTAATAAAATTTTACGTAAACTGAATGAAGCGACAGAGCGATTATTAGCATTAAAAGATGATCCTCATTTAAGCATTAGTGTCCCTCAAACCTTTGGTCTTCAATGGCTTGTACCGCATTTAAGCGAATTTAACCGGATTCATCCCGAAATTGAAGTTCGTTTAAAAGGAGTGGATCAAGATGAGGGCTTATTAAATAAAGAAATCGATCTTGCTATTTATTATGGAAAGGGAAATTGGCAGAATTTACAGGTTGATCGTTTAGGTAAGGGAAACTTGCTGATTTTAGCCTCACCAGAATTGCTTGCCAAAAAACCGGTTCGTGACAAACGGGATTTAAAACAACATACGCTGCTTCATACGCACACGCGCGATAACTGGCGAATTATGGCGGATTATTTAAAACTTGAAGATTTGAATATTCAACAAGGGCCTTTATTTAGCCATACGTTTATGGCGTTACAGGCAGCAAGCCACGGACAAGGTATTGCGTTGGCTAATCGTTTGATCGCTTTACAGGAAATGGAACAGGGTGCGCTTCAGGTCGTATTACCGACAAATGTACCTGATCCTAAATCTTTTTATGTCGTGAATCATCTCGATCGTCTTGATGACGAACAAATTCAGGCTTTTCGTCAATGGATTATTAATGCAATAAAAAAAGAAGAATATGAATAAACTCGCATTATATTGCCGTCCCGGTTTTGAAAAAGAAATGGCAGCGGAAATAACCGATCAAGCCGCAGCTGTAGGCATATTTGGCTTTGCCCGTGTGCAAGAATATTCAGGATATGTGATTTTTGAGTGTTACCAACCGGATGATGCCGATCGTCTGGCACGTGAAATTCCATTTAATGGGCTTATTTTTGCCCGTCAAATGTTAGTCGTGTCCGATTTATTGGAGAATCTCTATCCAACTGATCGCATTAGTCCGATTATGAAGGTATTTGAGAAGATTTCGGCACAAGTAGATATTCGGCGATCTGCAGAACTTTTTGTAGAAACCGCCGATACAAATGAATCAAAAGAACTTTCCACTTTCTGCCGTAAATTTACTGTGCCGCTACGTCAGGCATTAAAAAAACAAGGTTGGTTAGCGGATAAACCGAATCCAAAGAGCGGTCGTTTTTTGCATTGTTTTTTTGTTAAGCCGAATTGCTGTTGTGTGGGCTATTCCTACACCGATAACCATTCTGAGCATTTTATGGGGATTCCTCGTTTGAAATTTCCGTTTGATGCGCCAAGTCGCTCTACCTTGAAATTAGAAGAAGCAATTTTGACATTTATTCCCTGTAAGGAAGAAAAAAAACGTTTAAATGGCAACATGATAGGGGTGGATTTGGGGGCTTGCCCGGGAGGATGGACATATCAGTTGGTCAAACGGGGTTTATTTGTTTATGCGGTGGACCATGGGAAAATGGCGGAGAGCCTGCACGAGACTGGTCGAATTGAGCATTGTGCGGAAGACGGTTTTAAATTTCAGCCGCCAAAACGTAAAAAAATCGATTGGTTGGTGTGCGATATGGTGGAACAGCCGAGCCGAATCACAAATTTGGTTGGCAAATGGTTGCTGAACGGCTGGTGCCGTGAAACTATTTTTAATTTAAAATTACCGATGAAGAAACGCTATCAAGAGGTGGTGCAATGCCTCGGTAACCTCGCCGATATGTTGAATCAAAAAGGTTTAACATTCAAGATTCAGGCAAAGCATTTATATCATGATAGGGAAGAAATCACCGTACACATTGTGATTAAATAAAAAATAAAGGCATTTTCCCAACTTAGGAAATGCCTTTTTTATAACAAAAAAGCACCGATAAAATCGATGCTTTGAAATCTGGTTGCGGGGGCCGGATTTGAACCGACGGCCTTCGGGTTATGAGCCCGACGAGCTACCAAGCTGCTCCACCCCGCGTCTGATGGGGCGTACTATACGCCTTTCAAGATATTTTGCAAGTCTTAAACAAAAGTTTATGTTGTGTTTGTTAATAAAATAATCAAAATGAATATAAATTAAACGCTATTGAGGAAATAGTGCTAGTGGTTTTAGGCAATTTTTGATAGCGTATGCAACCTTAATAAAAATTCGTTTTTGTTTAGGAATAAGGTATGAAATTTTGCTCAAATCTCGGTATAAAAGTTTTCTCTATTTTAGCTGTTACTTCAATTTTGGCGGCTTGCGGTTCACCAAGCAAAACCTCGTCAAAAAATACTTCTCCGGTGTTGACGCCGACTGGCGATGATCCTCAAAAATTTGGCGCAAAATATAGTGGTCGCCACTATCAACAAAGTATTTTATCGCCTGTCGCTCGTGTAGAAAACCAAAGTGCGGTCGTTAATCAGGGCGATTTTTTAACACAGCTTTCTAATGTCAAAGCCTATTCCGCTAGATTGTCCGATCGTTTTTATGGTAATTACCAAAAAATTACGAACTGGGTGCTTGCCGGTGCGGATGTCAGAGAATTATCGCAATATGGCATTTCCTCACAGATAATGAAAGGCTTTGACGGCTATCAAAACGTATTGATGACGGGCTATTATTCCCCTGTTATTCATGCCCGTCGCTCTCCGCAAGGAAAATTTCAACACCCAATTTATGCTATGCCGACCTACAAACGTTTATCTCGTGAACAAATTTATGCCGGCGCATTGGAAGGACAAGGTTTAGAATTGGCTTATAGCGATTCTATGATTGATAACTTTTTACTCGGTGTACAGGGAAGCGGTTACGTCGATTTTGGTAATGGCAACTTAACTTACTTCGCTTATGCCGGACAGAATGGTTTTAAATATCAAGCGGTGGGACGCTTGCTGGTGGAAGACGGTGAAATTCCGAAAGAGAAAATGTCGATTCAAGCTATTCGTGATTGGGGAAACGCGAATCCGTCACGTGTACAGGGCTTACTTGAGCGTAATCCGTCCTATGTATTCTTCAAAAATGATCCGAGCGGCAAAGTAAAAGGTTCGGCAGGCGTACCGCTTGTACCAATGGCCGCAGTCGCCTCGGATCGTAATGTGATCCCGTCAGGTTCGGTTTTACTGGTGGAAGTACCGGATATTGACAATAGCGGCAATTGGAAAGGCACACATAAATTACACCTTATGGTCGCTTTGGATGTCGGTGGTGCGGTAAACGGTCATCATTTTGATTTATATCGTGGCATTGGCGATCAGGCAGGGCATATTGCCGGTCTTTCAAAACACTACGGACGTGTTTGGATATTACAATAATGGCGCGTATAGATAATTACGAACAACGTTTTGGCGGGATTGGACGGCTTTATAGCCCGGAGGGATTGGCACGTCTCAGTCACTCTCATATTTGTGTTATTGGAATTGGCGGAGTCGGTTCATGGGTGGTGGAAGCGTTAGCCCGTTCCGGAATCGGTCAGCTTACCCTGATTGATATGGACGATATTTGTGTTACCAATATCAATCGCCAACTTCCGGCGTTAAGCGGTAATATCGGTAAACTTAAAACGGAAGTAATGGCGGAACGGGTAAAACTGATTAATCCCGAATGTCTCGTCAATATTATTGATGACTTTATCTCGCCCGATAATCAGGCCGATTATCTCAATCGTGGTTATGATTATGTGATTGATGCCATTGATAATGTTAAAACTAAGGCGGCGATGATTGCCTATTGTAAACGCAATAAAATTAAAATTATCACCGTGGGTGGTGCAGGGGGACAAACGGATCCCACACAAATTCAAATTGCCGATTTAAGCAAAACCATTCAAGACCCCCTATTGGCAAAAGTGCGCTCGGTTCTACGTAAGGATTTTAACTTTAGCCAAAATCCACAACGCAAATTTGGCGTGGATGCGGTATTTTCCACACAACCGCTTATTTTTCCTCAAATGGGCGAGGGGTGCAGCGTATCCGCAACGATGAATTGTGCAAACGGTTTTGGTGCGGCGACCATGATTACCGCCACATTTGGCTTTTTTGCGGTTTCACGGGTGATTGATAAATTGCTGAAAAAATAAAAAACTCAATACCTCATTGAAGGCAACAAAAGTTGCCTTTCGCTTTTATGTAATGTTCAATTTTTATTTCAAGCAAAAATCTCATCAAATTTTTATGTAAAACCATTGCAATTTGTTTTAAAAAGTGTAGCCTTTTACGCCTATTTGAGAATCATTATTAACAATTGAGGAGACAAAATGAAAACTACATTAAAAATGAGTGTAATTTCAACCGCACTTTTCGCCCAGCCAATAATGGCAAATGCGGATGTATTGGCTTCGGTCAAACCTCTCGGGTTTATTGCATCGTCTATTGCGAACGGCGTAACTAATACGCAGATTCTTGTCCCTACAGGGGCATCGCCGCATGATTACAGTTTAAAATTGTCGGATATTCAAAAAGTGAAATCAGCCGATTTAGTGTTATGGGTAGGTGAGGACATCGATTCGTTTTTAGAAAAACCAGTGAGTCAAATTGACCGTAAAAAGGTCATTACCATTGCCGATCTCGCTGAGATTGAACCTTTGTTAAGCCAAGCACATCACGAATATTTCCATGAGGATGGCGATCACGATCACAAACATGAGCATAAACACGAACATAAAAGTGGACACGGACACAATCATGAGCATGGAAATCACGAAGGATTAACGACCAACTGGCACATTTGGTATTCACCGGCAATTAGCCAAATTGTGGCGCAAAAAGTGGCGGATAAACTGACCGTGCAATTTCCGGATAAAAAAGAGCTGATTGCAAAAAACCTTGCCGATTTTAACCGCACTTTGGCGGAACAAAGCGATAAAATCAAGGCACAGCTTGCTCCTTTTAAAGAAAAAGGTTTCTTTGTTTTCCACGATGCTTATGGTTATTTCAATGATGCTTACGGCTTAAAACAAAGCGGTTATTTCACTATTAATCCATTAGTTGCACCGGGTGCGAAAACCCTTGCGCATATCAAACAAGAGATCGCAGAACATCGCGTTAATTGTTTGTTCGCCGAACCGCAATTTACCCCAAAAGTGATTGAATCTTTAGCAAAAAGCACAGCGGTGAACGTAGGACGTTTGGATCCGATTGGTGATGGCGTACGATTAGGAGCGAATTCCTATGCCGATTTTCTGCAAGCAACGGCGGATAGTTATACACAATGTTTGAGTAAATAAATTACGTTAATTTAAAGAAAGTGGTGGGGAATCCCGCCATTTTTTGTGAAAGGAAAGATGTGATTTGAATTCAATACTTCAAGTTATGCTATAATTCGCCAAATTTTTTTATAGAGATCCTGAATGAAACACCTATTCGCCACAACTTCTCGCGGCTTTGAAGAACTGTTAAAAGTTGAACTAACCGAGCTTGGCGCGCTTGATGTAAAAGTCGTACAAGGCGGCGTGCATTTCTATGCCGATGATGAAACGCTTTACCGAACGTTGCTTTGGTCGCGTTTGGCATCACGCATTTTATTGCCCTTGATCGAAACCAAAATTTATAGCGATTTAGATTTATATGCGGCTGTTTCCGGCTTTAATTGGTTGGATTATTTTGATGAGCGCATCACTTTTTTTGTAGATTTCAACGGTACCAATCAAGAAATTCGTCATACTCAGTTTGGCGCAATGCGGGTGAAAGACGGTATTGTGGATTATTTCGAACGCAAGGGAAAAATACGTCCGAATGTAGATAAAGCCCAACCGGATGTACGTATCCATGCCTATTTAAACCGAGAAGAATTGATCATTTCTTTGGACTTGAGCGGAGAAGCCCTGCATTTGCGCGGTTACCGTGAAGAAACGGGACAAGCCCCCTTACGTGAAACTTTGGCGGCAGCTATTGTATTGCGTTCCGGTTGGAAACCAGGCACACCGTTGGTGGATCCTATGTGTGGTTCGGGCACCTTGCTTATTGAAGCCGCACAAATGGAAGCCAATATTGCGCCTCAATTATATCGTTTACATTGGGGTTTTGATTTTTGGAAAGGACACAACCAACAGGCATGGGAAAAAGTGAAGAATGAAGCCATTATTTCGGCACAAGAAAAACAAGCTGAAATTCAACCGCACTTTTATGGTTTTGATCTCGATCACCGTGTCTTAAAAAAAGCCCGACGCAATGCGCAAAATGCCGGTGTCACCCACTTGATAAAATGGCAGCAAGGTGATGTGGCCGCGCTCACCAATCCAACTTCAAACGAGCCGGGAACGGTGATTTGTAACCCGCCTTATGGGGAACGTTTAGGTACCACGCCTGCATTGATTGCTCTTTACTCTGTGTTCGGGCAACGTTTGAAAAAAGAATTTGGCGGTTGGAATGCCTCAATTTTTAGCAGTGAATCCACCTTGCTGGATTGTTTAAGAATGCGTGCAAACCGCCAATTCAAAGCGAAAAACGGGCCGTTAGATTGCGTGCAAAAAAATTATCAAATTTCACTACATAAGGCGGATGACAGTTCGCTCGAAACTTCCCTTGAAGTTAACCGCTCTTCTCCCACTGTGGTGGTAGATTTTGCCAATCGGCTACAAAAAAATATTAAGAAAATTGAAAAATGGGCGAAACAACAAGGCTTGGATGCGTACCGCCTCTATGATGCGGATTTGCCGGAATATAATTTGGCAGTGGATCGTTATGCCGATCATATTGTGGTGCAGGAATATGCCGCACCTAAAAATATTGATGAAAATAAAGCACGCCAACGTTTATTGGATGCGGTAACGGCAACCTTGCAAGTAACAGGTGTGGAAACCAATAAACTGATTTTAAAAGTTCGCCAAAAACAAAAAGGTACGAACCAATATGAGAAATTGGCCAACAAAGGCGAGTATTTTTATGTGAATGAATACGGCGCACAGCTTTGGGTGAATTTAACGGATTATTTGGATACCGGTTTATTTTTGGATCATCGCCTCACCCGAAAAATGGTTGGAGAGTTAGCGAAAGGTAAGGATTTTTTGAATTTGTTTGCTTACACGGGCTCCGCTACCATTCACGCAGCATTGGGGGGAGCCAAATCGACTACAACAGTGGATATGTCAAACACCTATCTTAATTGGGCGGAACAAAATCTTATTTTGAATGATCTTGAAGGTAAGCAACATAAATTGATTCAAGCGGATTGTTTGCAATGGTTGGAAAAATGTGATCGTCAGTTTGATTTGATTTTTGTGGATCCACCCACCTTTTCCAATTCAAAACGAATGGAGGTAAGTTGGGATGTTCAGCGTGATCACGTTAAATTAATGGCAAATTTAAAACGTATTTTACGCCAAGGTGGCACAATCGTCTTTTCCAACAATAAACGGGGATTCAAAATGGATTTTGCCGAGTTGGAAGAATTAGGGCTAAGCGCGCTAGAAATTTCGCACAAAACCTTACCGCCGGATTTTGAACGGAATAAACAAATTCATAATTGTTGGCTTATTACATTTAAATAAAAAGAAAAGGGATTTCGAGTGAAATCCTTTTTATAACCCGTTCATCGCATTAATCAAACGAATCTCATCAAATTTTTCAATATCTTGCGCATAAATTGTCGCTTCTTTAATTTTGCCTTCCTGCAATAATTTTTCCCGTTGTGTGCCGGCTAATAATGGCGTATCAGGTGTAAACCATTGGTTGCCTTGACGGAAAATTAAATTGCCAATAGAACAATCCGTTACTTTTCCGTTTTTAATAATCATAATCTCATCGTACTTTCCCCGCTGAGCTAAAAGGGAATTAAGCAAATCCCGATTGGCATATTTCAGGCTATAATCAATTTCATTACAGACTATCGGCTGAAAAGTGCGGTAGATTTTTCGTGTGTATTCAAAGTACTGAATTTGGGTGCTTTCGGCATTGTAATCAATACGACAACGCACCAGTTGATTTTGTAAGTGGAGCGGTACTTGGATTAGTTCAAAAAGATTAAAAATATTGACCGCACTTTTGCCGTAGAATTGTCGTAAGCTCCGCTCATAACGTGCTTGATGGTATTCAATATTTTGAATTTTCCCCCTTTCAATGGCAATGGTTTCAAATAAGGGAAACATTATTTTGTCTCCTTGGTTCGACAAAAAGACGGCAAATAGACTTTTTCGAGTAATTCTTGATATTCATCTTCCAAACGGCTTTGGATCGTAACACCGCCGCCGCTGTGAAAATAATATTTGTCACCCACTTGAGAGATAAAACGAATTGCCACTGCACTTTGTAGATTTTCGCCGTCAAAAATACCGAAAATACCGGTGTAATAACCACGGAGTCGGCGTTCCGCTTGTTGAATAATTTGTACGGTTTTTTCCTTGGGGGCACCGCTGATTGAGCCTGCCGGCAATAATGTGGCAAGCAGATTACCAATAGTTTTTTGCCAATTTTCATTCAATTCACCGCAGATTTCCGAACTTGTCTGCAAAATTTCGCCTTTTTGTGTCGCAATACGATCGACGTAACGAAATTTTGTGACCTGAATATTGTGCGCCACCATAGCTAAATCATTACGCATTAAATCCACAATGGTGTAATGTTCGCGCAGCTCTTTTTCATCATTTAACAACTGATTTTCCGCATCAGGCAAAGTCGCATTTATTGTGCCTTTCATGGGGTAAGTAAAAATTTTGTTATCCAAAGTATTGATAAAACATTCCGGTGAAAAACAAACAAATCGATTTTTTAACCATAACTTATAAGGGGCGGCGGCTTGATAAAAAATCTGCTCAAGGGAAAAATTGCCCGAAATTTCAGTGGGTGAAGTGAGATTTAACAAATAAGAATTGCCCTTTTGAATCTCTTTCTGCACAACTTCAAAACCTTGTTGATAATGAGAAAGGGGAATCGGGTGTTTTTCAAAATGAATATCTGTGGAGAAGTCTTTTTGCTCGGTGATATTGGTTTTCCCTAAAATATCAAAAAGAATACCTTGTTGAATTGCTTCTTCTAAAGGAAAAATTAACGGTTTTTGTTGTTCAAAATCAATCAAAAAAAAGAAAGGGGCGGATTTTGCCCCGTAATGATTGGCTTGTCGGATAAAATGTTGCATTGTGCTATTTCTAATTTCGAGTAAAATTGCCCGATTATAACGAAAGCCGAACAGTTATGAAATTACTCATCATTAATAATCACGATTCTTTTACTTTCAATTTAGTCGAACTGATTCGTCGCCTTGGTGTGCCTTTTGATGTACTCAATGTAGAAGATTTACAAGAAAATACGCCCGAATCCTATAGCCATATTTTAATTTCTCCCGGGCCTGATGTGCCGCGGGCTTATCCTCAACTTTTTGCAATGTTAGAACGGTATCATCGGCAAAAATCAATTCTTGGGGTATGCTTAGGGCATCAAACATTATGTGAGTTTTTTGGCGGAACGCTTTATAACCTCGGTCAAGTTCGCCACGGGCAAAAACGGAGGTTAAAAGTGCGGTCAAATTCGCCGTTGTTTTTAGGTTTGCCGCTGGAATTTGATATTGGCTTATACCATTCTTGGGCGGTACGGGCTGAACATTTTCCTCACGAATTAGAGATTACCGCCGTATGTAATGAAAATGTGGTGATGGCGATGCAACATAAATGTTTACCGATTTATGGGGTACAGTTTCATCCGGAATCTTATATGTCCGAATACGGCGAGCAAATTTTACGAAATTGGTTAAATATTACCCCGTAATAGTGCTTGATTATTCATCTAAAATTCGTATTATAGCCGTCTATACGTCAATACATCCAAATTAAAAAGAGAGAAACTATGTCTAGTTATTTATTTACCTCGGAATCCGTGTCTGAAGGGCATCCGGATAAAATTGCCGATCAGATCTCTGATGCGGTACTTGATGAAATTTTAAAACAAGATCCAAAAGCCCGCGTCGCTTGCGAAACTTACGTAAAAACCGGTATGGCGTTAGTGGGGGGAGAAATCACCACATCGGCGTGGGTGGATATTGAAAACCTCACCCGAAAAGTGATTTGTGATATTGGTTACGAACATTCCGATATGGGCTTTGACGGTCATTCTTGTGCCGTATTAAATGCCATTGGTAAACAGTCTGCGGATATTAATCAAGGTGTTGACCGTGAAAACCCATTGGATCAAGGGGCAGGCGACCAAGGTATTATGTTTGGTTATGCCACGAATGAAACCGATGTATTAATGCCTGCAGCCATTACTTATGCTCACCGTTTAATGCAAAAACAGGCGGAAGTACGTAAAAACGGTAAGTTATCTTGGTTACGCCCGGATGCCAAAAGCCAAGTAACGTTAAAATACGAAGATAACAAAATTGTAGGAGTGGATGCAGTCGTTCTATCAACCCAACATGCGGAGGACATTAACCAAAAAGATCTTCACGAAGGGGTGATGGAAGAAATCATCAAACCGGTATTACCAAGTGAATGGCTTTCAAAAGACACTAAATTCTTTATCAATCCAACAGGGCGTTTTGTTATCGGCGGTCCGATGGGGGATTGCGGTTTAACCGGCCGTAAAATTATTGTGGATACCTATGGTGGCGCGGCACGCCATGGCGGCGGTGCATTCTCTGGTAAAGATCCGTCAAAAGTGGATCGTTCGGCGGCTTATGCGGCACGTTATGTGGCGAAAAATATTGTGGCTGCCGGTTTGGCGGAGCGTTGTGAAATTCAACTTTCTTATGCTATTGGTGTGGCGGAGCCGACCTCAATTATGGTGGAAACTTTCGGTACAGGCAAAGTGGCAAATGAATTATTGGTGGCATTAGTACGTGAATTTTTTGATTTGCGCCCTTACGGATTAATCAAAATGCTTGATTTAATTCAACCGATTTATCGTGAAACCGCAGCTTATGGTCACTTTGGTCGTGAACAATTCCCATGGGAAAAAGTGGATCGTGCGGAAGAATTACGTGCGGCGGCAGGTTTAAAATAACGCCGTCATAAATGATTAAAACCGCTATTTTGGCGGTTTTTATTTTTCTGAATTTTATGCAGTCATCACAAACTTGGTTTCGTCATTTGAAAATGCAGGTTCAGCGCAAACTTGCGGAATCTTTACTGCTTGCAGAAACTTATTTTAAACGTGAATTTCCAATGCCGACGATAAATTATGATTTACGGGGTGTGAAAGCCGGCGTGGCGTATTTGCAAAAAAACGAAATTAAATTTAACCGCACTTTATTGCTTGAAAATACGCATGAATTTATTCACCAAGTGGTTCCCCATGAATTGGCGCATTTAATTGTGTATCAAGTATTCGGACGTGTTAAGCCCCATGGCAAAGAATGGCAAGGGGTGATGAACGGGATTTTCCATTTGCCCGCAGAGACTTGCCATCAATTTGATGTGCAAAATGTTCAAGGGAAAACCTTTGAATATCGTTGTGTTTGCCAAACACATTTTTTGAGTATTCGCCGCCATAATCGAATTTTAAAAGAGGGGGTAGAATATTTGTGTCGAAAATGCAAAGGAAAATTGGTTTTGATGGATGATAACTAATTTAGATTATGTTACACTCCAATCGGTTTTTACCCTCAATAATATAGGAGTTATCCAATGAAAAAATCATTATTAGCATTAGCTATCGGTACATTAGTTGTAGCTTCCAGCGCAAGTGCAAACTGGTATGTACAGGGTGATTTAGGTTATTCAAAAGTGAAATCATCGCTTGGTGATCTTGGTGATTTTAGCAAAAGTAAATTTACACCGAGCTTAGCTGTGGGTTATAAACATGGTGATTGGCGTTTTGCTTTAGATTACACGAATTACGGTAAAATTGAAGAAAGCTATGCCAATCGGTATGAAGTTAGCACAGAGAAGCTTAAAATTTACGGTTTGGGTTTGTCTGCTATTTATGATATTGATGTAAACTCAGCGTTTAAACCTTATGTAGGCGTGCGTTTATCACAAAATTTCTTTGATGCAAAACATGATTCCTCTAGTACGATGAATGGTGTTACAACAAGAGAGAATATTAGTAACAAAGAAAATAAATTTGGTTATGGTGTGTTAGCAGGCGTATCTTACAACTTTACACCAAACTGGGCGGTAAATGGTGGTATTGAGTATAACCGTTTAGGTAAATTTGACGATGTGAAAATTAACCAATACGGTGCAAAAGTTGGTATTCGTTACGAATTCTAATTTGTCTTCCTTAAAAGAGCGGTAAAATCAACCGCTCTTTTTTCTTTTCCCCCTTGAAAATTCCGTTTTCATTCTTATATCTGTGACATTCAATTTTTACTTATTTCATTTTATGAGGAAAATCTATGTCTCAAAACAAAGAAACTCGTGGTTTCCAATCGGAAGTCAAACAATTATTACAATTAATGATTCATTCTCTTTATTCCAATAAAGAGATTTTTTTACGCGAATTAATTTCTAACGCTTCCGATGCGGCGGATAAACTCCGTTTTAAAGCGCTTTCGAATCCGGCTCTTTATGAAAATGACGGGGAGTTACGTGTGCGTATTAGCTTTGATAGCGAGAAAGGCACATTAACTATCAGCGATAATGGTATCGGTATGACCCGTGATCAGGTTATCGATCATTTAGGCACTATTGCGAAATCCGGAACAAAAGATTTTTTGAATGCTCTCGGTAGTGATCAAGCCAAAGATAGCCAACTTATCGGTCAATTCGGTGTCGGTTTTTATTCTGCCTTTATTGTTGCGGATAAAGTGACGGTGAAAACCCGGGCGGCAGGCGAAGAGGCCGATAAAGCGGTACTTTGGGAGTCTGCAGGTGAGGGGGAATACTCAATTGCAGACATTGAGAAAAAATCCCGTGGTACGGATGTGATTTTACATTTACGCGAGGATGAAAAAGAATTCTTAAACGAATGGCGCTTGCGTGATGTCATCGGTAAATATTCCGATCATATCGGTCTTCCGGTGGAAATGCTGACGAAAGAATATGATGATGAAGGCAAAGAAACTGGCGAAAAATGGGAAAAAATCAATAAATCCGATGCTCTTTGGACTCGCAGTAAAAATGAGATTTCCGATGAGGAATACAAAGAATTTTATAAACATTTAAGCCACGATTTTGCCGATCCGCTTTTATGGGCGCACAACAAAGTAGAAGGTAATCAGGAATACACCAGCTTGCTTTATGTGCCGTCCAAAGCTCCTTGGGATTTATTTAATCGCGAGCATAAACACGGTTTGAAACTCTACGTTCAACGTGTATTCATTATGGATGATGCGGAACAATTTATGCCGAATTACCTGCGTTTTATGCGTGGTTTAATTGATAGCAACGATTTGCCGCTAAATGTTTCCCGTGAAATTTTACAAGACAATAAAGTTACCGCAGCATTACGCAAAGCCTTAACTAAACGTTCCCTACAAATGTTGGAAAAATTGGCAAAAGACGATGTGGAAAAATACCAACAATTTTGGAAAGAATTTGGCTTAGTCTTAAAAGAAGGACCGGCAGAAGATTTCGGCAATAAAGAAAGTATTGCCAAATTGTTACGTTTTGCTTCTACTCATAATGACAGCAGCGAGCAAACCGTTTCTTTAGAAGACTATGTTTCTCGGATGAAAGAAGGGCAAAAAGCCGTTTATTACATCACGGCAGATAGTTATGTAGCGGCGAAAAACAGTCCGCATTTAGAATTATTCAACAAAAAAGGCATTGAAGTTTTACTATTGTCCGATCGTATTGATGAATGGATGCTAAGCTACTTAACGGAGTTTGACGGCAAACCGTTACAAACTATCAGCAAAGCAGATTTGGATTTAGGCGATTTAGCGGATAAAGACGAAGCGGAACAAAAAGAGCAGGATAAAGCCTTTGAAAGTTTTGTCGAACGTGTAAAAACCTTGCTAGGCGATCGTGTGAAAGAGGTTCGTTTAACCCATCGCTTAACGGATACCCCAGCGGTAGTTTCTACCGGTAACGATCAAATGACCACCCAAATGGCAAAACTCTTTGCCGCAGCCGGTCAACCTGTACCGGAAGTGAAATATACCTTTGAACTCAATCCGGAACATCATTTAGTAAAAAAAGTCGCCGATATTGCTGACGAAACACAATTTGCCGACTGGATCGAATTGTTGCTTGAACAGGCAATGCTTGCCGAACGCGGATCGTTGGAAAATCCGGTGGCATTTATTAAACGGATTAATAAGTTGTTAGATTAATTGCTTTCATTTAGGTTAAAATCCTCAATCTGCTAGGTTGAGGATTTTTTATTTGAGGAGAAATTATGATTACCGTTTACGGCATTAAAAACTGCGATACTGTGAAAAAAGCGTTGAAATGGCTCGCGGATTACAATATTGAGTACAAACTGCATGATTATCGTATTGACGGTTTGGATACGGTATTTTTACAACAGGTAGAAGAACAATTCGGTTGGGAAAATCTGGTGAATAAACGGAGTACGACGTGGCGAAACCTTGATGAGGAAATTAAAAAAAACTTGTCAAAAACGACCGCACTTTCCGTGCTTATGGATAACCCGACATTAATCAAACGCCCTATCATTATGCAGGATAATAAGGCATTAATTGGGTTTGATGAGAAAGAATACGAAAAAGCGTTTGCCTAAAGTGCGGTTAAAATTTGAGGTGTTTTTATGAAAGAAAAGATTGTGCAATTAGCCCAAGAATTAATCCGTTATCCTTCCATCAGCCCGAACGATGAAGGCTGTCAGAAGCTAATTACGGAGCGTTTGGAAAAACTTGAATTTGAAATTGAATGGCTTCCTTTTAATGAAACCTTAAATCTTTGGGCGAAACACGGTGTAGGCGAGCCGGTGATTGCCTTTGCAGGTCATACGGATGTAGTGCCGGTTGGTGACGAACATCAATGGAATTATCCTCCTTTTTCTGCGGAAATTGTCGATGATATGATTTATGGACGGGGAGCTGCGGATATGAAAGGTTCGTTGGCGGCAATGATTGTGGCCGCGGAAGAATATGTGAAAGCGAACCCCAATCATGCCGGCACCATTGCGTTATTAATCACTTCTGACGAAGAAGCTGCTGCCAAAGACGGTACGGTTCGCGTGGTGGAGACCTTGATGGAACGTGGAGAAAAAATTACTTATTGTATGGTGGGTGAGCCGTCAAGCTCGCAAACTTTAGGTGATGTGGTGAAAAACGGTCGACGAGGCTCTATTACGGGAAACCTCTATATTCAAGGTGTGCAAGGACACGTTGCTTATCCGCATTTAGCGGAAAATCCTATTCACAAAGCGATGCCATTCTTGCAAGAGCTGACCACTTATCAATGGGATAACGGCAACGCATTTTTTCCACCGACCAGTCTGCAGATTGCGAATATTCATGCCGGCACGGGGAGTAATAATGTGATTCCGGGGGAGCTTTATGTGCAGTTTAATTTGCGTTATTGCACGGAAGTGACTGACGACATCATTAAGCAAAAAGTTACCCAAATGCTTGAAAAACACGGTTTAAAACATAGTATTGAATGGAATCTTTCCGGTAAACCGTTTTTAACCAAACCGGGTAAATTGGTGAATGCGTTGGTGGATAGCATTCAAGGAATAACCGGTATTACGCCGAAACTTGAAACAGGAGGAGGCACATCCGACGGACGCTTTATCGCTTTAATGGGGGCGGAAGTGGTAGAGTTTGGGCCGCTTAATGCCACTATTCATAAAGTGAATGAATGTGTGAGCGTAGAAGATCTCGGCAAGTGCGGTCAAATTTATCACCAAATGTTAGTGAATTTATTGGATAAGTAAAAATGAAATTAACTTCGGAAATGCTCACGGGAAAATCGTGCGAACATTTAGTGAATTTACCCACTCCGCATTCAACAAACCATTTTTTGCAGGCGCAAGTCGTAAAAGCATTTCAAAGTTTGCAGCAATGTGCGGTCAAAAATAACTTTAATTTACAGCCGGCAAGTAGTTTTCGAGATTTTCAACGCCAACAGTTGATTTGGAACGGCAAATTTAGCGGTAAACGTAAAGTGCATGATGACGAAGGTCATAGCTTGGATCTAACGTTATTGGAGGATTGGCAAAAATGCCAAGCTATTTTACGTTGGTCAGCTTTGCCGGGCGGGAGTCGGCATCATTGGGGAACGGAAATTGATATTTTCGATCCGGATCTGTTACCGCAAGGGCAATCCTTACAGCTTGAACCTTGGGAATATGAAAAAGGGGGTTATTTTTGCGAGTTAAGTGAATTTCTTGTTGAAAATTTACTGCACTTTGATTTTGCGCTTCCGTTTATGCAACAACCCATAGGCAAAAAAATTGGTCATGAACCTTGGCATATTAGCTATTTACCCTTAGCGGAGCAGGCGAGGGAGCAATTTTCAGCTGAGATTTTATTACATTCTTGGCAAAATGAAGAAATTGGTGGAAAGGATATTTTGCGGAAACATATAGAGCAAATCTTTGAACAATTTATGGTATAGCAAAAGTGCGGTGAAATTTGACGGTATTATGTAGCAGTTGTATAAACTTAAATTTTATCTCATAGGTAGGGACGCCACGCTGGCGTCCGCCATACAACTTTTTAAAATCGTTTAATTCTTTACGGACGCCAGCGTGGCGTCCCTACATTTTTCTTTAAATTGTATATTTACTACATAATGCCGAAATTTGACCGCACTTTTGTCTATTTATTCTTTTCTAAGGATTTATGTTGAATTTTGACATTTTTCCCTTTAGCTTGAAAATATTCGCCAAGTTGTTGGGCAATATAAACCGAGCGATGTTTCCCTCCGGTACAACCGATTGCAATAGTTAGGTAGTTGCGGTTGTTTTGCTCTAACATTGGTAACCATGTTTCAATGTAATTACGGGTGAGATATATGAAATTATTGACATCATCATGGCTGTTTAAAAAACGGGCGACAGGTTTATCCAACCCCGTCATTGGGCGAAGTTCGGGATCCCAGTGCGGATTGGGTAAAAAACGAACGTCAAATACGTAGTCCGCATCAAGAGGAATACCGTATTTAAAACCGAAGGACTCTACAATAATTTTTAGCTCTTTTTCCGTTTTTCCCCATAAAAATTCACGTAATTTTTCTGCTAAAGTATGTGTAGAAATATATGTTGTATCGATAACGAAATTTGCGTGTTGTAACAATGGTTCTAATTGTTGGTGTTCGGCATCAATGGCGGCCTCAAGGGAGAGATCGTTGGCTGATGAAAGAGGATGAAGTCGGCGAGAGTCGCTATATCGGCGAATGAGAGTGCTACGATCGGAATCTAAAAAAATAATTTGGGTTGCATAATGATGTTGAATGTCCGTTAGAATTTGCTCAAGAGATTGTGCCGATTCGGGTAAATTACGAATATCAAGGCTGATTGCGACAGCGGTTTGATTTTTGGCTAAAATCTTCGTGAGTTGGGGTAATAAATCTAGTGGGAGGTTATCAACACAATAGTAGCCCATATCTTCAAGCGCACGTAACGCCACTGATTTTCCCGCCCCGGAGCGACCGCTGATAATGATAATTTCCATACAGTTCCTCCCTATAATATTATGTTTCACTTTCGGTCAAAGAATGAGTTTCTTCTGTTGTTTGATCCGTCATCTCAAAAACATGCCAGATCTCATCCGCACTTTTTGCAGAACGCAATTGTTTAAGAAAATTTTTATCTGTGATTTTTTCCGTTAAATGAGAAAGTACCGGAATATAGGTTTGGCACTGATTTTCTGGTACAAGCACGGCGAAAACGAGATCTATCGGTTTACCATCCTGTGCGTCGTAATCAATCGGCGTTTCTAATTGAAGAAATACGGCAAGAGCTTTATCGATTGCTTTCGCAGGTAATTTTGCTTTTGGCATAGCCACACCGTTGCCTAATCCCGAGTTCCCCAATTTTTCACGTTCAAGTAGGCATTCAATGCAAGCTTGCTCGCCTTTTTCACAGTGTAATTGTTCTACGATAAAATGAGCAATGGATTCAAATAATCGCTTTTTACTTGAAAAGCAAACACCTTGACGAATATTTTCAGGGTGAAAAAGTTCTGTTAATTTCATCTTTATAACTTAAATTCTTCGCCAAGGTATACGCGTTTAACGTGTTCATCATTCATCACTTCTTCCGGCGTACCGGTGGCGATAATTTGACCTTTCCCAACAATATAAGCCCGTTCACAGACATCGAGAGTTTCACGCACATTATGATCGGTGATTAAAACGCCTAAACCGCGGTTACGTAAATCGGTAATAATCTTTTTAATATCCGTAACGGAAATCGGATCAACCCCTGCAAAAGGTTCGTCTAATAAAATAAATTTTGGATTGGCAGCAAGTGCACGTGCTATTTCTACGCGACGACGTTCACCACCGGAAAGGGATTGACCAAGGCTATTACGAATATGCCCGATATTAAATTCTTCAATCAATTCGTCCGCTCTTTCCCGGCGTTGTTCGGGTGTGAGATCTTTGCGAATTTCCAATACGGCCATTAAGTTATCGTAAACGCTTAAACGGCGAAAAATTGACGCTTCTTGCGGAAGATAGCCTATACCGCGTTGTGCACGGTTATGCATGGGTAATAGACTGATGTCTTCACCATCAATAGTAATTTTACCCTGATCTTGGCGCACAAGTCCTACGACCATATAGAATGTGGTGGTTTTACCGGCACCGTTCGGACCTAATAGCCCGACGATTTCATTAGAATTAACCGTAAGGCTGACATCGGAAACAACTTTACGATTTTTATAACTTTTAGCCAAAAATTCAGCATGTAATACGGACATCAGTTACTTTTTACCTTTTTGTTGTAATTGGGTCGGAATTAATACGGTTTTAACACGCGATTTGCCACCATTTGCTTTTAACTGCTGTTTTTTTACATCATAAGTAATGCGTTCGCCGTTTATTTTACTATCAAGTTGTTTTAGTTCCGCATTGTCTGTAAGCGTTAAAAATTCCGCACCGAGATCATAATGTACTTTGTTTGCTTTGCCGTCCACCGGTTTACCATCGTCTAATAATTGGTGAAAAGTCACCGGCGTGCCGAAAGCTTCTACGGTTTCTTTTTTACCGGAATTTTCAGGCGGACGAGTGATGATCACTTTATTCGCTTTAATCAGAATTGAACCTTGTGTAATTACCACATTATCGCTGAAAGTAACCACACTGTTTTCCATATCCAAAGATTGGTTATCGGAGACGATGTTAATCGGCTGATTTGTGTCATCTTTTAAGGCTAAGGCTGAAAGAGAGACCGTCGCCAATGTTGTGGTGAGTAGAATCTTACTGGTTACTAATTTCATAATATGTTTTTACCTGTTCCTTTAGAGTTGCCACTTGTTGGCGCAAGTTACCCACCATTTTTAAGCCGGTGGAATTAAAATTTTGCCCGTTAATTTTTACCATTGTGTCAGATGTAATATCTTGTGTTTTTAAATTAACGACGGCCGATTGTGTTTCTACGCGTTGGAGCCGAGATGTCGGTTCCAGGCTTTCTGCTACGACATTTCCCTTTAAATAAAGGATTTCATCTTTTGTTAAAACCGCTTTTTGTGCGCTTAACTTCCAACTTTGCGATTCCAGTAATTTTGCCGTTTCGTTTTTCTGTTTTTGATTATCGTCGGTGGTATCAAAAAGATAAACGAGCGGTGCGGTAAAATTTGTTTTTCCATCGTGACTAAAATGTTCTACTTTGTCTGAAATTGCAAAATATTGTTTTTTGCCGTCCGGAGCAAATATGGTTGTTTCCATTTTTTGCCCGACATAATCGGGGCTATCCGGTGCTTTTACCAAACTTTGTAAATCACTATTATCTTGGTTTAGTGAATAATACCAACCGAGTAGGCAAAGTGCCATAATACCGAGAATAATATTCCAACGAATATTCATAAAAATAGTTTGTCCTGTTTAAAACGGAGGCGAATCATACCATAATTTTAAGACTGTTCTAAAACCAAGTACGGTCAAAAATAATTTTTTTAATCCGGCAAAACAATGTTTTTCAATACCTGATAAATTTCACGATAAGCTTTCAAGGGTTTATTTTGTGCTTTTTCTTTTTGGGCCGCTCGAATTAAGTTGCGTAATTGCTGGCGATCAGTCGTTGGATATTCATTTAATAAATCGCTGAGTGCCGTATCCCCTTGTTCGATTAACTTATCACGCAATATTTCCAATTTTTGCAGTATAGCCTGTTGTCGATTATGTTTATTCTCAATTTTATCTAAGGATTCGCGAATCGGTTCAACATCAATACTACGCAATAATTTACCGATATACTGTAATTGGCGGCGACGAGCTTCTTTTTGCAAACGCTGAGCCAACTCAATGGCTTCTAATAATGAATCATCAAGCGGCACTTTAGTCAGATTGGTTTTGGTTAAGTTCACCAACTTTTCACCGAGTTGTTTTAATTCCTCTGCATCACGTTTGATTTCACTTTTACTTACCCAAATGATTTCTTCTTGCTCTTCTTCCCAATCAAATACTTCTTTTTTTTTACGTTTTGCCATGTTATTCCTTCTTAGAAATTTAGTGCGCATTTTAGCATAAACTTTGAAAATAAGATAAAATGCGAAAAATTTTTAACGGAAAAACAGAATGAAAACAGCAGAAAATCAGACCGCACTTTTGAAACAACAAGAGCAAGAATTACGTCAAGCGGTGGGGTTCGCTCTTGCAGTCGCCCAAAAAGCCGGTGCGACCGCCGAGGTCGGCGTAACGAAAGTGAGCGGTTTATCCGTTTCCACCCGTTTACAAGAAATTGAAAACGTGGAATTTACCAATGACGGCGCACTTGGTATCTCAGTCTATCTAGGACAACAAAAAGGCAATGCTTCAACTTCCGATTTAAGCGAACAGGCGATTAAAAATACCGTTGAAGCGGCGTTGGCAATTGCTAAATATACCTCTCCGGATGATTGTACCGGTTTAGCCGAAAAAGAATTGATGGCATTTGAGGTGCCGGATTTAGCCCTTTATCACGCTGCCGATATTGATGTTGAGAAGGCAACGGCACTTGCGTTACAAGCAGAAAAGGCCGCATTGGATGCAGATAAACGAATCATTAATAGTAACGGAGCGAGTTTTAACTCCCATACGGGCGTACGTGTATATGGCAATACGCACGGAATGTTACAAAGTTATTTATCAAGCCGTTATTCTTTATCTTGTTCAGTCATCGGTGGTATAGAAGATGCGCTGGAAAATGATTATGAATATACGATTTCACGCAATTTTGACAAGTTGGAGTCGGCAGAATGGGTCGGGAAAAATTGTGCAAAAAAAGTAGTTGCCCGTTTGAATCCGCAAAAACTCACCACCCGAGAAGTGCCGGTGATCTTTTTAAATGATGTGGCGACAGGCATTATTTCACACTTCGCCGCAGCTATTAGTGGGGGAAGTTTATACCGTAAATCAAGTTTCTTGTTAGATCATTTAGGGAAACAAGTGCTACCGATATGGTTTAATATCAGTGAACGTCCGCATTTGTTGGGTCGTTTGGCCTCAACCCCTTTTGACAGCGAAGGCGTGCGCACGCAAGATTTAGAAATAGTACAAGGCGGTGTTTTACAGACTTATTTATTGACCCATTACAGTGGTAAAAAAATGGGAATAAAAAGTACCGGTCATGCCGGTGGTATCCATAACTGGTTGGTTCGGCCCAATTTAACCGGTGGATTGACCGCACTTTTAGGTGAAATGGGAACGGGATTATTAGTCACGGATGTTATGGGACAAGGTGTGAATATTGTGACTGGTGATTATTCTCGTGGCGCCTCAGGCTTTTGGGTGGAAAACGGAGAAATTCAATATCCGGTATCCGAGATTACAATTGCCGGGCAATTGCCGGATATGCTGAAAAATATAGTGGCGATTAGTGATGATGTGGAGCATCGTTCTAATATTCAAACCGGCTCAATTTTGTTAGGTAAAATGAAAGTCTCGGGTAATTGATTATTTGAGAATAATTCTTATTTACAAGATGGTTGATTCTGTTACTATGTAGACATCTGTTTAGATGCGATTGCAGATTGCTCCAACAGGTAGAGTAGAAAGTAAATTCATTAGTGTTAAAAAGCTGAAGGTTTAAACTTCAGCTTTTTTTTGTTTTTCTTTGTATAATAGGGCGAACAAGTTGAGCTCATTATTTAATTTAAGGACAAAAAATGAAAAAACATCATGTTGATGTATTAATTTCTGAATCCGATGTAAAAGCGCGTATTGCGTCACTGGGAGAAGAAATTACGGCTTTTTATCAACAAAAACGGGTCAATAAACTTATTGTTGTTGGTTTATTACGCGGTTCATTTATTTTTATGGCTGATTTAGTACGTGAATTAGCATTGCCGATGGAAATTGAGTTTATGACAACATCAAGTTACGGCAGTGGGATGACAACCAACCATGATGTAAAAATCAGTAAAGATTTAGAGGGCGATATTCGAGGCGAACACGTGCTTATTGTCGAAGACATTATTGATACCGGTTATACGCTTGAGAAAGTTCGTGAAATTTTGAATTTACGTCATCCGGCGAGTTTGGCTATTTGCACGTTATTAGATAAACCTTCGAGAAGGGAAGTCAGTGTTCCGGTGGAATGGGTCGGCTTTGAAATTCCTGATGAATTTGTCGTAGGTTACGGTATTGATTATGCCCAACAATATCGCAACTTAGGCTATATTGGTAAGGTTGTGTTGGAAGAGTAAGTTTTCAGCATAGAAAGTGCGGTCAATTTTAATGAAGTTATGACACTTTGTTTTTTGACCGCACATTGTTTTTACCGGCTGAGTGAACGTTCGGCATTTTTATCCCAATCAATCCACATTCTCTGGATTTTATGTTCCCCGTCTTGCATTTTCGTACGAAAATACATTTTTATTTTCATTGCCTCTATTTTTTCACCTAGAAAAGAGGCGGTTAAATCATAGGTAGCGGTTAATCGGTTTTTACCAATCGGTAATACTTTAATTGCCATTAGCATATCGTAGTATATCGTGCCGTCTTTTAAATTGTTTATCCAGTCGGTTTTCGCAAAACGTTTCCGTTTCGAGTCGCGAATCACGGTTAGGACAAAATCGTCAGAGAGTAATTTATCCAGCTCAATGTAATTTCCCTTTTCAAGCGCCGTGACAAGTTGTGAGTATAAATCAGCCAATTCAGCCTGTTCGGCTTCCCGATTTTGCAGATCATAAAGGGCGGGAGCAATTGCGATTATACTGATGGTAAGTGATAGCAATAGCGAAAAGAAAATATGACGTAACTTCATTTTATTTACCAAATTAAAAAAACGACAGGAATAATATTCATCACAAGGGCTGTTGTACCGGCTAAGATAAGCTTTGATGTACCGAACATCAGACCTTGATTAACTCCCTTATCTAATTTTACTAACATATTTGCCAGGGCGGTATTGGCGAATAATCCTACAAAGGCGAAGATAATCAAATAAATATATGCTGTTATAAATGACAGAAAATCAATGACATAGAACCATGGCACAATGAGCGTAATGACTAAGAGTGGGGCAATATAAGTTAGTTTTACAACGCCAAAATTTAATTTTCGAGAAAAATGGCTCTGAAATAGCACGGCAATTAGGTTATTAATAAAAAAAGCAATAGGGATCGATTCCGGATTATCTAATAGATTGCTGAAAATATAGGGGAAAATAATATAAAACGAAGTTCCCATTGCCAATGGAATAAATAATAACAAATGAGCAAAAACAAAGCGCTTGCTTAATACTTGTCGGATATGACTTAGCCGAAATCGGGTTGCCCGCACTTTGCATGATGTTTCTTTTACCGTTAGCAACATAAAAATGAGCATTGCCACTTCAATACCACAACTAACCCAAATCAACATTTCAGGTAGTTGAAATTGTAAAAAAGGTAAAGCAAGTAACGGGGCAAACATTGAGGCTAGGCTTTGAATACGTAAAAATTTACCCTGGGCTTTCGCTTTATCGTGGTAATTATTTGCTGCGCTGGAAAGGAGTAGGGCACGAGCATTTGTACCAAACAGCGTACTACCCAAACCAAAAAAGAAGGTGGTTAAGAGTAAGAGCGGGTAGTAATCCGTGGTGATAAGTAAAATATAGGCAATCGCATCCATTAAGCAGCCGAACAACATCATTTTTGAACGACCGAAATGATCGCCCCAATATCCGGCGAATAAAGAGAAGACTTGGCTGGCAAATACCAATAAGGAAAATGCAGTGGTAATTTGAGCGGTATCGAAACCTTTATTGCCTTGTAAGTAGATGAAAAAGACACTTTGCATGGCGGTATAAGCGATACCGGAGAAAAAACGCCGCCATAAAATTACATTTTGAATATTCATTTTTAGATACTTTCCGAAATTAACCGACGAATCATACCAAATTATGGAGAATTTTCACTTAGAAGTTCAGTGAATAAATCAAAGAGAAAGCCGATTCTGTCTGGCAATGGAGCGATATATAAACGCCCCATTATTGATATGATAAGGGTAATTAAAAGATTAATGTTACAAGTTATGCCCGGTGATTTTGAGTATTTTCGTTACAAACACCGAGCCGAAATAAAAAATATTTAAGCCGTTTTTATCGGTAATCTAATTTCTCTTATTTTCATTGTCATCCCATCGATCATTAACAAGCGACCGGATAAAGTCTCACCAATGTTTAATCGAACCTTAATCGCCTCTAATGCTTGAATCGAACCCACAATCCCTACGATTGGTGCGAGTATGCCGGCTTCTACGCAACTTAACGCGTTTTGCCCGAAAAGTTGGCTGAGATCACGGTAAGTCGGGGTGTTAGGTTCATAAGTAAAGACCGAAACTTGTCCTTCCATACGAATTGCTGCGCCGGAAATTAGCGGAACATGATTTTTCTTACATTGGCGATCAAGCTGATTACGGATATCGACATTATCGGTACAATCAAGAATAACCTGAAAGTGCGGTATAATTTTACCGAGTTTTTCTTCGTTCAATTTATCGTTGATTGTTTCAATCTCAATATGCGGATTAATTTGTTGCAACGCGATTTTGGCAGAATCAACCTTTGGCATATTAAGTCTTGCATCACAATGTAATATTTGACGCTGGAGGTTAGAAAGCGAAACTTGATCAAAATCCAACAGGGTTAAGTGTCCCACACCGGCAGCCGCAAGATATTGTGCGGCGGCACAACCCAAACCGCCTAAGCCGACAATCAACATTTTGCTGTCTTTTAGTTTTTCTTGCCCGTCAAAATCAATGGATTTCATAATAATTTGGCGGTTATAACGTAATTCTTCTTCATAGCTTAGTGTTGACATTATTGCCCCAATAGATAATTAAACGGTTCAATAGTAACGGTTTCACCGGCAGTAACATTACCGCGATCTTTTTCTAATACGATGAAACAATTACTTTTCACAAAAGAACTGAATAAATGAGAGCCTTGGAACCCGACCGATTGAACTTCGATCTGTCCGTTCTCATTCATTTGATAGTAACCCCGTTGGAAATCTAAACGCCCCGGCGTTTTTTTTAAGTCGGTTGTTGCAATGGCGGTAAAGTGCGGTTGTTTTTTCGGATATTTTTGACCGCTTAATTGCAAAATTGCCGGTTGTACGAGCTGATAGAACGTGACTAAAGCGGAAACGGGATTGCCCGGCAATCCGCAGAACCAAGCATTGTACAATTTTCCAAAGGCAAAAGGTTTGCCCGGTTTCATGGCTATTTTCCAGAAATTAACCGTACCGACTTTTTCTAACACGGCTTTGGTGAAATCCGCTTCGCCCACAGAAACCCCACCGCTGGTAATGAGTAGATCCGCGTGGCGTTGGGCTTCTATAAATGCCTTTTCAAATTCGACTTCGTTATCGGGTAATAAACCCAAATCCAATACTTCGCAATTTAATTGTTGCAGCATAAGTTTTATGGTGAAACGGTTTGTATCGTAGATTTGCCCCTCTTTTAACGGTTGTCCGACCTGGACCAATTCATCTCCGGTAGAAAGCACTGCGACTTTTAAACGAGGATAAACTTTTACTTCAGCAATGCCGAGTGAGGCAAGTAACGGTAAGGATACCGCATTCAGCACATCCCCTTGTTGTAAGACAATATCGCCTTTTTTTATATCCTCTCCAATACGGCGAATGTTTTGGCCGGCTTTCGGGTATTCGTTGAGTGTGATCGTACCGTCCTCATTGACGGCAACTTGTTCCTGCATAACTACCGCATCCGCACCTTCAGAGATCATCGCGCCGGTCATAATACGTACTGCACTTTGTGCTATCCATTCACCTTTGAAAGGATTGCCCGCAAAAGACTTGCCGGCAACGGAGAGGGTTAATGATTGCGCCAAATCCGCCAGACGCACGGCATAGCCATCCATCGCCGAATTATCAAAGGAAGGAACATTGATTGGTGATACTACATCTTCGGCACATACACGGTTTATTGCTTCGGTTAAAGAAAGCGTTTCATGTTGTGTCGGGAAAGGAAGTTGGCTAAGCATTTGGTTCAAAGCTTGATCTAACGGAAGCATAAAAAATCCTGGGTAAACGGTTGAGAAAATTTGTCGGGTATTTTATCGTGAAATCGTTTCTAATTTAAGGATTAAATTCTGAAATGATGAATGAGATCAATAAATATCGGTGATTTTTCTCATTTTACGATGTACTTATATTTTGCTAGAATGCCGCATTATTTTTTAGGAACGGAAAGTAAATGAGTAATATTTCACAAGATGCGCTAAATGTGCATGAGGCCCTGATTGCTAAGGGCATTGAGACTCCAATGATTACCCCTAACCAAAATAAAGACGAACGCCGTTCCGGTATTGCCGGCCATATGCGAGAAGTGATGAAGCTGATCGGGCTGGATTTAGGGGATGATAGTTTGGAAGAAACGCCGAATCGTTTGGCAAAAATGTTCATTGATGAAATTTTTAGCGGAATGGATTATGCCAACTTCCCTAAAATGACAAAAATTAAAAATCAAATGAAAGTCAGTGAAATGGTGCAAGTTAATGATATTACCCTCACCAGTACTTGCGAACATCATTTTGTCACTATTGATGGCAGCGTTGCCGTTGCTTACTACCCGAAAGATTGGGTAATCGGGCTTTCTAAAATTAATCGAATCGTTACTTTTTTTGCACAGCGCCCACAAGTACAGGAACGTTTAACCGAGCAACTTTTAACGGCTTTTCAAACTATTTTGGAAACTGACGATGTTGCCGTTTATGTGAAAGCGACCCATTTTTGTGTAAAAGCCCGTGGGGTCAAAGATACCAATAGTTATACGGTGACGTCCGCTTACGGCGGTGTATTTTTGGAAGATCGTGAAACCCGTAAAGAGTTTTTAGCCTCAATCCAAAAATAAAAGAATGTGAAAACAAATGACCGCACTTTAATCGCTCAAAGTGCGGTCATTTTTTGTGATTTTATTTTAGAGCCACATAAAATAGGTGAATCCTCCAATCACTGCGATACAGAATAAATTCAGGATTAAGCCGACTTTTGCCATATCAATTTGTTTAACATGTCCTGTCGAGAAAACAATGGCATTAGGCGGTGTTGCGATAGGAAGCATAAAGGCACAGCTGGCACCGCAGGCAATAATTGCCGCAAGTGCAATCGGTGGTAGTTCCATAGATTGCGCAACGGAAATAACAATAGGAATAATTAATGCGGCACTTGCCGTGTTAGAGGTGAATTCCGTTAAGAAGATAATAAAACCGGCAATTGCAAAGCATAGTACCCAAAGCGGTTTTTCCTGTACAAATTGTACGATAGTATCCGCCATAATTTTACTCGCCCCCGAATTTTTCATCACAATGCTGAGCGTTAAGCCGCCGCCAAATAGTAAAAGCACGCCCCATTCCACACGTTCTTGAATTTCTTTCCAGCGGGCAACACCGGAAACGCAAATTAAAATAACGACGAGAAGAGCAATTACCGTATCGAAATTTTCAATGTTTTTCGGTAGTTCTAAGAATTGACTGATCAATGGGTTAATCACCGATCCAAATAATAATAAAACGGTCATAAAAATAAAAATGCTAAGGGTAAGTATATTTTTCCGATTGAGTTCAACTTTTTCGATTGACGGTGAAAAATCGACAGAAAAGTCGGGACGTAAAACAACCCATAATGCAAAAATCATAGACGGAATTAAGAGTAGCATCACAGGAAATCCATAGGATAACCATTCTGTAAAAGTAACCTGAATTTGAGAGGCTAAAATTGCGTTAGGAGCACTGCCGACAAGTGTTCCGATGCCGCCGATATTCGCACTAAATGCCATTCCGAGTAATACGAAACAATAGAGGCGATAATTTTTCCGAGCATTAATGCCTTTTAACATACCCATAGTTAGAGGCAACATCATAGCGGCAACGGCGGTATTATTTATCCACATAGAAAGAAAAATTGTTACGCCGAACAGATAGGCGACGGATAACTTTAAATTACCTTTCGCCAAGCGGATAATGTAGTTAGCGATAATTTTGTCGAGATTTTGGATTTGTAGAACTGCGGCAACAACAAATCCGCCAAAAAACATATAAATAATCGGTGTGGAAAAAGGTGCTAATGCTTTTTGTGTATTAATCAACCCTAAACCAATGGCAACGATCGGCACCATAAGGGATGTTACAGTAATATTAAATGCTTCGGTTAGCCATAAAATCCCGACAAAAACCAGTAAAGCAAGACCACGATTTTCTTGTGAGGAGAAAGGTAGAATCTTAATTAAAACAAGCATTAGCATAAAATCTAAGGCGAGTATAATTAAACCCTTATATTTGGAAAAATATGTTGTTTTTTGCATTGTAGAACCTCCAAAATGAAGCTTTTTGTTATTAAATTGTATTTTTCACAATTAGGCTTTTAACAGAGTCTACAATTTAGATCAAATTATTTTAATAAATAATGGATGGTTAAAAGGTTAGGTAAAAAAACGAAAATTTTTTGATATTGTGGATAATCTTATAAAAAGTTTAATTGATGAAAATGTAATTTGTTAATGAAGAATGTAAGTTAGGCGAAATGATAAGAGAAAAACAATATTTGCAGATGATATAGTCTTTTAGAGGAGGAAATATTTAACAAAAAAGAGCGGTCAAATTTTTATATGAATTTGTAAAATTGATTGGGCATTATGTAGCAAACTTACAAAACAAAAACTGATACAAAATCTAGGTGCTGAGTGCATATTCCAAGCATGCTGCCCGATAATCGACAGTATTGTCGTTAAACGTAACGGTTTGGTTTACAAAGCAAAATTTTATTACTTAGGCTAATGTTAGGATAAATCCGCTCGTATCAAAGCACGTTTAGACGGTTAATTTTTATCAAGTAAAAAAGGCTTGGGGGATCCCGAGCCTTTTAGTTTTTGATGTTAAGTCTGGATTTAGTGATGAACACCGATATTAACCGATACCCAAAAACGACTTTTTGTCAGTCGGCTTTAATAACGGTTCAAAATATTTACTAAATTAACCAAACACGCGATTTAAATGTGCTTTGTAATCTGCAATATATTTCGGCACATCAGGCGATTTAATCACATCATTACATATAAATGTCGGTAATCGCTCGGTAATGCCGATAAACTCATTGGCTTTATGGAAATGTAAATAAACGCCGTCCACACCTTGTGCTTCAAAGAAATCGCCTTCACGGGTAAAGGCTTCAATCGGCGCATTCCAAGTGAGTGAAAGCATATGTTTTTTACCGCCCAATAAACCGCCCGTGCCGTATCCTTCTGTCGGATTAACACGGTGACGACCGTCGCTTTGATATAATTTGCCGTGCCCTGCGGTGAACACTTCGTCAATGTATTTTTTTACCGTCCAAGGTTCGCCCATCCACCAGCCGGGCATTTGCCAAATTACCGCGTCCATCCATAAAAATTTTTCGATTTCCGCCGTAATATCATAGCCCTGCTCAATGACAGTTTCTTGCACCTGATGCCCCAAGCCTGTTAACACTTCTCGCGCCGTGGCGTGCAGGGTATGGTTTAATTGCCCGTTAGAATGACCAAAGGTTTTTCCACCGTCTAATAATAAAATGTTCATTTTGCTCTCCTGATAGGTTTAATAATAGATTAAGTGGTTAGATTTTTCGATTGTTTGGCGTTGGCACAATACCTAAGATAGCCAATTTTGTGTATCTCCGACATGGTGCCAAAACCTCTCCAAAACTAACCGCTCTTTTAGTTGCTAGAATGCATATTTTACATTCATTCCAATATTAAAATTGCGTTTTAACGCCGGCTCGTAATAGCGACCGTTGGCGTCATTGATGACCACATTGGCATAATCTTTATCAAATAGATTATTGACGCGCAAGTGGTGATCAATCTGCCAGTTGCCTTTTTCCCACAAGTAGCCTGCATAAGCGCCCACTACTGTGTAGCTTGGGGCGTATTCGCTGTTTGCGTTATTGACCGCTACTTTGCCTTGATAGCGTGCATCCGCACCTATGCGCCAGCCTTTTTGATCGTGCCAGCCGAGGCTTGCGTAGGCGTTATGTTTTGCTACGCCGGCAATACGATTGCCTTGGGTAATATTCGCTCCGACAGTTTGGCGGAAGCGCGCGTCCACAAAGGTATAGCTTAATTACATTTTAAAATCTTGCCAAAGCGTACCGTTCCAAGCCAATTCAGCACCTTGTCGGCGGGTTTTGCCGGCATTGCGGAAGGTTGCCCGACAGCCCATTGTGCCGGCGGACACAATGTCATCTTTGCTTGTCGGTACGGTATAGTGCCATAGTTAGCATACTGTCACCTAAGCCTCGTTTCAGCCCGATTTCATAATTATCCGTGGTAAGCGGTTTAAGGTCGAAATTCAAGCCGGATTGCCCGTCTGGGCGGTAGCTTAATTCTAAGAATGTGCCTGTTTCAAAGCCACGGCTATACGAGGCGTAGAGATTGGTATCTGCCAACCCTTGTCAACTTAGCCCGATACTTGGAAGCCATTTTTCATCTTTTTTACGACCGCTGTCATCGCCGTTACGCAGATAGTGATCCTTCGATTTAAACGTAGTTGTGCTGTATCGCAAGCCGCCGTGAACTGTCCAATCCGGCAGGAATGTCCATTGTGTTTGAAGGTAAGGATCAAGGTTGTAGATTTTGTTGGTTTCATCGCGGCGTAACGCACCTTTCACGCCATTGATCGTACCGTTAAAATTCTCATACCCTTTACGTTTGTCTTGCATATAGTCGAATGCAATACCTGCGATCACATTAAAGTTGTCGGCAAAATCGTGCTGTAAATGCATATCCGTACCGGCATAATAGCGAGTGAAGTCAATCACGCCGCCGGCATGCCCGGCGTTACGGATTTGGGTAATGCGGGGAATAGGCAAATACTGTTCAAGACGGCGTTCGCCAAGGTAAGCAGTCAAATTCAGACGGTTTTTTTCATCCAGTTTTTGGCGATAACTCAAGCCAAGTTGAGTTTGACGTACGTTTTTACGTGCGTTAAACATTTCAAGATTAGTCGCAACTTGATTGCGGTTTGCTTTCCATTGTTCGTAGCTTAATGCTCCCGGATCTTGCGCTTTAATATCGCTATGGTTGAAGGTAATGCCCACTTCCGCTTGATTTTCCATGGTCCAATCCGCTTTGAAATTCACCTGATTTTTGCGTGCAGCGCTGTGATCTCGTTTGCCTTTGGTAGTGAACCGATTGACGCTCAACATATACGCTGGCACATATTTATTGTCGCTGCCGCCTTGCGCCTTGAAGCCGTAATGCCATGTACCGTTACTCCCGCCGTCCACGCTGGTTTCAATACTCGGTGGGTTTTGCCCTTTTGGGTTGTGTACTAAAATCGTGCCTGCCGAAGAATTGCCGTAAAGCGATGAAAAAGGGTCTTTGAGCATTTCAATACGCCCGAGGTAATTAAGATCAATATGACTGGTTACCCCTTGACCATTCGGCATTGTGGCGGGAATGCCGTCCACATATAATCGCACGCCACGCACTCCCATACGAGAACCGCGCGTGGAAAGATTAATATCTGAGCATAATTGTGCCGATCCAAGGCTACCAAACCGGCAATGCCTTGCAAGGCTTCGCTTAAGCTGACATTCATTCCGCTTTTTTGGCGTATATCCTTTCCTTCGATTACATCAATGGAAGCCGGGGTACTAAAAGGGGTTATTTTTGCGCAAATAGCGGTTACGGTAATTTCATCTAATATTGTTTCATTGTTGGCAAAACTATTGACCGCACTAGAGGCAATCAATGTTGCGATAACCGTTTTCTTCATTTGCATCCTTTAAAAGAAAGGCATCTTTAAAGATGCCTTGAAATATTTACAATTTTGGTCGATATTCGATTGCTTGTGAGAGTTAGGGTTATTTACCGGTGTATTCGAACACGATAATTGCGCCTTTGTTTTGCATTTCGGTGTTCGGTTTACCATTTTTGCCTAAACCGTAACCGACCGCATCGGTCGCTACGTAGATTTTACGCGTATCAAGACTGATCACCGCATTACGGTAACGGTTATCGGTTTTGAAGTGTTTGCTGAAATCGTCTTGCATTTGTTCTGATTTGCCGTCTAATTTCACGTGGTAAATCGCCCCGGTTTTTAAGGTAGTGATTAACAAGGAATTTTGCCACTCTTTGATCGCACCGTCTTTCGGATAGTAAATAATGCTTGACGGAGCAATGGTCGGCCAGCATAAAAATGCTAACTTACCGCAATTTTCATCGGAGTAGTTATAACCTGTCGGCACGGTAAAGAAGGTTTTTTGTGGTGCTTTAAAGTTTGGTGCGTTAAATTCGCTTTCTTGGTGAACCGGCACGCCCTCAGGGATCACATTAGAATCAAATTTCGCTTGTAATTCTTTCGGTGCTTTGAACCATTCGGCGTAAACATAAGCTTCGTTGTCTTTATAACCTGCAACATTCGGCCAGCCATAGTTATCGCCTTTTTCAATGCGGTTTAATTCATCGTCGCTAGACGGGCCGTGTTCTACTGCAAATAATTTATCACCGACAAAGGCTAAACCTTGTGAGTTACGGAAACCGTAAGCGTAAACGTGGCTTTTTACGCCGTTTAATCCCGGGTTATCCGCTGGAATCGAACCGTCCACATTTAAGCGTAGAATTTTACCCGGATAAAGTGAATAATCTTTGTTTGCAACCTGCTCAGCTGTTGGTAAGTGTTGTGATTGGATTTCTTTATTAACATGCTTACCTTATCCGAAGCCCTGATCGCCAATGGTGTAGAATAATTTGCCGTTCGACCCAAAACGTAAACGCCCGGAGTTATGGTCGCCACTTGCCGGCAATTTATCCATCACAATGGTTTCATTTGCCAATTTATTGGCTTTTTCATCGTAAGTTAAACGAACAATGCGCGCGAATTTTTTCGCCTTCATTATACTTATAGGCGGTATAAAGATAGTTTTCCCCTTTACCGGATAAAAATTCCGGCGCAAGCGCTAACCCTAATACACCTTGATGTGGAGGAGCGGAGAAGGTGTTTTCAAAATGATATAAAACGGTACGTTTTCCGCTTTTTGGATCGATTTTAACAATATTTTTGCCTTGACGCTCGGTAATCCAAAGTTGGTTATCCTTACCCCAAAGCATTTCCCAAGGGCTTTCCAAGCCATCGATTAATACTGTTTCGTTAAACGGTTCGGCAATATCTACTTTATTGCCGGCTTTTGCATAAAGATTGCTACTAGTAACCGATAATATGCCTAATGCAAGGGCAAGTGTTGTTTTTTCATTAAAAAAATCTCCTAATAAGATTATGGTTAATAAAATCGTCGAGTAAAAGTGCGGTCGGAAAATCCAACGGATTTTGGATATTGAATTTACCGACCGACTAAAATGAAAAACGTTATTTTAGTGATTTTAAAGTAGTTGGCAAGAGGCACTGAAAATGAGCGGCAATCACCGCTCATTACTGCTTTGCCGTCTTACTCCATGGCAAGTTCCATCGGTACTTCCATCAACAAAATTTCAGCATCATCCGTTGCTTCCACATTGAAGTTCTCGACATGCCAAACGCCTAAGCCGTCACGCTCGGAAAGATCGAAACCGGCTACTTTTGCCGAACCTTTAATCACAAATATATATACAGCATTTTTCGTGTCGTTTAAGCGGTATTCTTTCGTCGTACCTTTGTCAAATTTTGCCAAGTTGAACCAGGCATTTTGGTGAATCCATACCCCTTCATCATCCGCATTTGGCGATAAAATTTGTTGGAAATCGTTTGGTTTTGCGCCCTCCGCAATACTTATTTGTTGATAACGCGGTGTCACATTACGTTTATTTGGGAACACCCAAATCTGTAAAAATTTCACCGGTATATCCGTGTTCGGGTTCATTTCGCTATGGGTAATACCTGTACCGGCCGACATCACTTGAATATCGCCGTGGCGAATCACACTGCCGTTACCCATACTGTCACGGTGGGCTAAATCACCGCTTAACGGAATGGAAATAATTTCCATATTATCGTGTGGATGCGTACCGAAACCGCGTCCGCCTTCCACAAAGTCATCATTGATCACTCGTAATGCACCGAAGTGAATACGATCAGGAGCGTAATAATTGGCGAAACTAAAAATATGACGACTTTTCAACCAGCCGTGATCTGCATTGCCACGAGAATTTGCGGAATGAAATACAGTTTTCATAGATATTCCTTAACTTTTTACAATGAATTGCACATTACTGTGCGTTCTTGATGTGGCGTATATTACATCCGCCTAAAAAAAGAAAAAGACGATTTTTGTTAAAAGATTATTTACTAATAGTGAATAATTGAAGGGTTTTAGTCTTTTAATGATTACGATTATTTAGAATATAAAAAGAGCCGGCAAAACCGGCTCTTTTATCTATCATCTTAAATTCAAAAGTGTGCGAGAAATTCGGCAGAATTTTAAGCATGGATTTTATTTTGCTATGAGAAAATAAATAATTCCTCGCAATTTTTATGTTTAACTACTGAGTTAATTAAAGATCGAAATCGCCAAAATCTTTGGTATCCACTTTAGAATCAATCTGACCCACAAGATAAGAACTCACTTCTACTTCTTGTGGCGCTACTTGTACGTTATCGGAAACCAACCAAGCATTAATCCAAGGGATTGGGTTGGAACGCGCTTGGAACGGTAACGGTAAGCCAACGGCTTGCATACGGATATTGGTGATGTATTCCACATATTGCACCAAAATATCTTTGTTTAAGCCGATCATTGAACCGTCTTTAAACAAATAATCCGCCCATTCTTTTTCCTGTTCCGCCGCAGCAAGGAATAAATCATAGGCTTCCTGTTTGCATTCTTCAGCAATTTCCGCCATTTCAGGATCGTCCTGACCCGCCGCCATAATGTTTAAAATATGCTGTGTACCGGTTAGGTGTAGCGCTTCATCACGGGCGATAAATTTAATAATTTTTGCGTTACCTTCCATTAATTGGCGTTCCGCAAAGGCGAAAGAGCAGGCAAAAGACACATAAAAACGAATGGCTTCAAGGGCATTCACGCTCATTAAGCAAAGATAAAGTTGTCTTTTGAGGTTGCGTAAGGTAACGACACATTCTTTACCATCTACGGTGTAAGTTCCTTCCCCGTATAAACTATAAAGTTGGCTATCACGGATTAAATCATCGTAATAAGAGGAAATATCGCGCGCACGTTTGATAATTTCTTCGTTGGTGACGATGTCATCAAAGACGATAGAGGGATCGTTCACAATATTACGAATAATATGGGTGTAAGAACGGCTGTGAATGGTTTCGGAAAACGTCCAAGTTTCAATCCAAGTTTCCAATTCCGGAATAGATACCAACGGCAACAATGCCACATTAGGGCTTCTTCCTTGAATAGAATCAAGCAAGGTTTGATATTTTAAGTTACTGATGAAAATATGTTTTTCATGTTCCGGCAATGCAGCGTAGTCGATACGATCTTGCGACACATCCACTTCTTCCGGACGCCAGAAGAAAGAAAGTTGTTTTTCAATGAGCTTTTCAAAAGTCTCATATTTTTGTTGATCGTAACGTGCCACGTTTACATTTTGACCAAAGAACATCGGTTCTTTGAGTTGGTCGTTTTTGGTTTGTGAGAAGGTTGTATATGCCATTTTTTGTCCTTTTACTGATATATTATTTTTCCAATTTTAGCTGGAATAGCTTTTATGATCTGAGATAATGCTTCTAAATCTGAAGTTGGTTCTTTATATACATATGGTGTTAGCAAATCTGGAACAGTTGCATTAGGGCTTAACTTTAATGCAATAAGAGCAAATTTTGGATCTTCTCTTTTCCTTTTTATTGCATAAGTTATCTCACTTTCTAAGTAATTAGTATCTCTATAATTTTCAGTTAAGAAAAATACGGCAGCACATGAATTTTTCATACCGTTAAATAATGATTTTTCCAAGTGAGCACCTGCAGTCAACTCTTCTTCATCAAGCCAACTATCAAATCCTATTTGGTCTAGAATTCTTTTGAATTCTCTAACTTTTGGCTTATCAGCTGTTTTATGACTTAGGAATATTTTCATTGGTGTTAATCCTAAAAAGAATTTATGTTTTTCAATGTTTAATTCTATTTCTGAAAGTAAATTACTTAAATTTTTATTTACAATAAATAATCCATCACCTTCATTTAAGTTTAAATTGTTATAGAAGTATTCTCTTACCTTATTTAGATTATTGGATTGTACTATGTCTAGTTCAAGATCGTCCGAAGTTAATGTTCCTCCCCCACTAAAACATATATTAGCCATTGGTGAATTTACATATAAAAAAGCAATATATTCTCCAGGTAGATCAAATGATTGAACTCTACTAATACCATTAATTATGGGCCATTTACGGACATAGTGTGGATACAGATCTTTAATTTTCTGTTGATAGATATCTAGGATTACATCGCTCCACATAATATTACCTTCGGGATCTTTATATCTACTGACAGAATTTTCTAGAATACTATTAATGTTCATTAGTATTATTCCTCATTAAATCTTACACGCCCCACCAGCACAGCCGTCATCAAGATCTTCTTGAGCATCTTCGGCGCCGTCGCGGGTGTTTTGGTAGTAAAGAGTTTTTAAGCCGTATTTGTAAGCGGTTAATAAATCTTTTAATAGCACTTTCATTGGTACTTTACCGTCTTCAAAACGTTTTGGATCGTAGTTAGTGTTAGCGGAAATTGCTTGATCCACGAATTTTTGCATAATGCCGACTAAGTGGAGATAGCCATCATTGTTTGGAATATCCCACAGCAATTCGTAATTGTCGCTTAAGTTTTCGTAATCCGGCACCACTTGTTTTAAGATCCCGTCTTTTGAGGCTTTCACACTGACATGACCGCGCGGTGGTTCAATACCATTGGTTGCGTTAGAAATCTGTGATGAAGTTTCTGACGGCATTAATGCAGTGAGGGTCGAGTTACGTAAGCCGAATTCTTGAATGTCTTTACGCAAACTTTCCCAATCGTAGTGCAATGGTTCTTGTGTGAGCGAATCCAAATCTTTTTTATAGGTATCAATCGGTAAAATACCTTGTGAGTAGGTGGTTTGATTGAAATATTCGCAGGCACCTTGTTCTTTGGCTAAATTCATTGAGGCTTTTAATAAATAATATTGAATCGCTTCAAAAGTGCGGTGGGTTAAATCATTGGCACTGCCATCAGAATAACGCACGCCGTTTTTCGCTAAGTAATAGGCATAGTTAATTACACCAATACCGAGAGAACGGCGGGCAAGGGAGCTGCGTTTTGCTGCGGCGACAGGGTAGTCTTGATAATCTAATAAGGCGTCTAATGCACGAACGGCAAGATTCGCTAATTCTTCCAATTCATCAAGATTTTCAATTTTGCCTAAGTTAAATGCGGAAAGAGTACAAAGGGCAATCTCACCGTTTTCATCATGAATATGATTTAATGGTTTGGTTGGTAAGGCAATTTCTAAGCATAAGTTAGATTGGCGTACCGGTGCCACTTGCGGATCAAACGGTGAATGCGTATTACAGTGATCTACATTTTGAATATAGATACGACCGGTTGAGGCGCGTTCTTGCATTAGCAAAGAGAAAATTTCAACCGCTTTAACGGAACGCTTACGAATGTTCGGATCTTGTTCGTATTTGAGGTAAAGTTCCTCAAATTTCTCTTGATCGGCAAAGAAAGCTTCGTAAAGTCCCGGTACATCGGAAGGACTGAATAAGGTAATATCACCACCCTTAATTAAGCGTTGATACATTAATTTATTTAATTGCACACCGTAGTCCATGTGGCGCACACGGTTATCTTCCACACCACGGTTATTTTTCAATACCAGTAGGCTTTCAGCCTCTAAGTGCCATAACGGGTAGTAAACCGTTGCCGCACCGCCACGTACACCGCCTTGAGAACAAGATTTCACCGCCGTTTGAAAATACTTATAGAACGGAATACAACCGGTATGGAAAGCCTCACCGCCACGAATTTCACTGCCCAGGGCACGAATTGCACCGGCATTAATCCCGATTCCCGCCCGTTGGGAAACATATTTCACAATGGCAGAAGCGGTGGCATTAATGGAATCCAAGCTGTCGCCACATTCAATTAATACGCAAGAACTAAACTGACGGGTTGGCGTTCTCACCCCCGCCATAATTGGGGTTGGCAAGGAAATTTTGAATGTAGAAGTCGCATCGTAGAAACGCTTGATATAGTCCAAGCGGGTTTCTTGCGGATATTTTGAAAACAAACTCGCGGCGACCAATAAATAAAGGAATTGTGCCGATTCGTAAATCTCACCGGTTACACGGTTTTGCACTAAATATTTCCCTTCCAGTTGTTTTACTGCCGCATAAGAAAAGGTCATATCACGCCAGTGATCGATAAAACCGTCCATTTCATCCCATTCTTCACGGGTGTAATCGTCTAAAAGGGCATGATCATATTTGCCCATACGCACGAGTTTTTTGACGTGATCATATAAACGGGGCGGATCGAAATGACCGTAAGCTTTTTTGCGTAAATGGAAAATCGCTAAACGAGCAGCAAGATATTGATAATCCGGCGTATCCTTGCTGATTAAATCCGCTGCTGCTTTGATAATGGTTTCGTGAATATCGGAAGTACGAATGCCTTCGTAAAACTGAATATGTGAACGTAACTCCACTTGAGAGACGGAAACATTTTCTAATCCTTCTGCCGCCCAAGTAATCACTCGGTGAATTTTATCAAGATTGATTTGTTCTTGCGAACCGTCACGCTTGGTAACCTTTAAACTCTTGTTCATGAATACGATCCCTGCAATTGCTATGATATTTTTTGAACACAATATATAGTGTTGTAAAAAGAATGATGCACAAGATAATGTGTTTCTTAGGTCAGATCAAGCAATAAATTTTTCTTGAAAACGATTGACAAAAAATTTGTTATTAAAAAACAAATACTTTTCTGATAATTGGTAAAAATATGAATTTTTACTTGAAAAAATACAAAAAGTGCGGTCGAAAATTACATTGTTTTCGACCGCACTTTTAGGGGTAAAACGATTTATTTTAGGAAGATTAGTTTAAATATTTGAATACCTTAACGACTTTTTGCACACCGTTAATTTTGCTGGCAATTTCTGCCGCCGCATCAGCTTGAGCTTGGGTTACATTACCTAATAGGAATACTTCACCGTTTTCAGTGATGACTTTTACGTCCGTTGATTTTACACGATTATCTATTAACATTTTGGATTTTACTTGCGTTGTGATCCAACTGTCTTTGCTAATTTGCCCGATAGTAATTTTAGAGCCCACTCGTAACTCATTATAGACATCGGCTACGCCATCTACACCTTTTGCCAGGCCGGTGGCGGTTTCCTTTGTACTTTCACTCGGTACTTGACCGATTAATAATACGCGCGCACTGTAAGAGACGGCATTTACACGTGCTTCGGATTTGATTTGTTCATCTTTGTCTAAGGCATTTTCTACCTTAAATTCCAGGGTTTCATCATCTACTTGTGTACCCATTGTGCGCGGATCTGTTGCTACTTTTGTGCCTGCTGCGGCTCCGCCGAGTACTGCGGCGACACAGCCTTGTAGTAGAACGGAGACACTCATAATAAATACCAATTTTTTTAATGAAGTTAGTTTCATTTCTTTCTCCTTTATTTAAATGAATCAGTTAGTTAGTCAAATAAATAGTGAAATAGTTTAGGGGCCGGCTCCCAATGATGATGGGTATTCTATCAAACTCTTGGAAATAATGTTTGATCAATTAATTCGCAAACTGCATTAATCACAAATAAATGATTTTCTAAAATACGACTTTCTTTATTGGTAGGAATGGAAATTTCCAAATCTTGTTCTGCTAATAGACCTTGAATAGTATCGTTATTTGAACCGGTTAACGCAATGACATTAATTTCTTTACTCACCGCATTGGCAATGGTGTTTAGTACGGCTTTCTCCACACCAAGCGGAGCAAACGCAATAAGTAAATCGCCGGGTTTTGCCATTGCGTTAAATTGATGTTGATAGAGATTTTCCGGAGAATGATCAAAAACTAGTGAGGATCCGACCGCACTTTCTAGGCTGAGCAGGACAGAAGGAAAGCTTGGGCGTTCAATATCATAGCGGTTAAGCAGATTGGAAACTAAAAATTGTGCATTGGCGTAAGAGCGCGCGATACCGCAAGCAATCACTTTATTGCCGCCAAGTAAGCATTGAATAACTTTTTGACTTGCATTAGCTATATTTTCCGTCAGTAAACTGGAAGCGGAAATTTGAATTTGAATACTTTCGCTATAAATGTCTTTAACTTGTTGTAACATAATTGAAAATAAAATTAGTCGAGAAAATTAGGAATCCATTGAATATCTTGTGTGTTTTTGCCGAAAGCGATGAGATCAAAACGGCAATCAGCATCTTCTAAGCTAAGATTGTGATTGGCAAGCCACAGATTGGCGGCATCAAGCCATTTTTGCTGTTTATTCCAATCAACGCTATCAATAGCCGAGCCAAAGCGTGTATTTGAACGTTGGCGTACTTCCACAAACACAATAGTTTGTCCGTCTTGCATAATGAGATCTAATTCGCCACATTTAAAATACTGATTTGCTGCAATAAAATGCAATCCTTTTGATTCCAAAAAAAGGCGGGCTTGATGCTCAAAGCCCGCTCCTTGTTGGCGTTTTAACGAAAACATATTAGTTAGCCACCGGTACCACTTGACCGTTTTGGTATTGGAACCAAGTCATATCGCGTTCTACATTGCAGTTTGGCCCTGCGCTTAAGATGCCTGTTAAACCGCTTAATTGATAGCCCGGTACTTGTCGTAATTCATTGAAATGATTGATTAATAACCAAGCATCCGCACCCATTGCATACAAACGCATTAGCTGATATTCACCACCGGTTGAACCCGCCACTTTTTGATATTGCGCGGATGTAGATTCTTTGAAAAACGGAATATCGCTAAATTGTACGCCGTTCATTTGCGTTACATATTCAGCGGAATTGCTTGCCGAATTAGAACGCGAACTTGCGTAGATTTTTAAATTTGGTGCGCTATTTGCAAGATAACCTTTGATTTCTGCCAATTCTTCAGGATTGGCGACTGCATAAAGTGCAGTCGAATTTGTACCGTTTTCTTGCAAGAAATAAGGCACATCAGCCGGTAAATTATAGTAGCGAATGTTGGCATCCGTTGAGGCTAATTGCTGCCAACGAACATTAAAGGCATTGCCGACACGCTGACCTAATTCATTTTGCGGCATCGCAACAACAGGGTTGCGTACTCCGTCATTCCACATTTTGGTTGCGGCCGATTCGGCTTCATCTTCCGGCGATAAACCGTAGTAGCACATCTGGTTAATGGCAAGGGTATTTTGTGTTGAGTTTAAGGCTAATACATCAATCCCTTGTAGAGACGCCGGATTATTAATGATCGCATCCACATTTTGTTTTAAAAGAGGCCCCACCAAGGCTTTCACACCGGCTTGTTTTGCTTGTGCGATAATATCGTCAATGGAATAAGTAGATGAATCAAAAATTTGTACGGGAATGGTCGAATTTCCTTTGGCATCATTAAAACCGGATAGAATAGTATTGCCTAAAATTTGCCCGTCTCCGCTAATCGGCAAGATTAAACCGATTTGTGCAAGATTGGTTTGTTGAAAGTTCAACAAGCTTTGTAATTCTTTTGGAAAGAGAGTGGCTGCGGCATGGTTTGGATATGCAGTTTTCCACTGTTGTAGGGCTTGGCTTAACTGCACAGGCTGACGAATATTGTCGTTATAGATTTTAATTAAAGTAAGCCAACCGCCTAATGCCGCATTGCCGTCATCCGGTGCATTATTGATCACACCCGTATTTGCCGAACGTAGTAATGCCCAAATTTTATCTACATTGCTTTGGCGGCGTTGTACATCGGTAAGATTGTTATCCATTTTTATACGAGCTTTTACTGCTTCAATCACATCTTTACGGTTTTCAAAAATGGCCGCTTGCGTTTCATAATAACGGGCTTTTTGAGAAGCACTCAGCTTATTTAAATCAATTAAACGTAATTGGCTTTCCGCCACTTCATTTGCACCTTTCGCAGAAGAAAGACGGGCTTCAATTAGTGAACGGTCAAGTTTTTGTGCATCATTTAATTCGCCTAATTCATATAATATTGCCTCAGATTGGGCAATTTTATTCTCTGTGATGAATGCGCGTGCAGCGAGTAATTTATAGGTTTCCTTATCCTCAACATTTTGGGTTTGTGCCAATTTGTTCATATAAAATTCAGAACTGGCGTTAGCATCACGTTGAAGTGTTTCGGTGAAGCTACTGCCGAATAAATTGGAACAACCGGCTAACGCTACGGATAATAAAATTGGCATTAAACGTTTTTTAAAACCTGTGCCTTGTAATAGAATAGACATATTCGCTTTTGCTCCATTATGAATGCGTCAATAATGAAGTGATCTTACTTATCTCAAACCTTAAAAGCAAACAAAATGAATAATGTAACCGGAATTTTATATATCGTGGCAACACCGATAGGCAATCTGCAAGATATTACTCAACGTGCTCTGGATATTTTTTCACAAGTGGATTTAATTGCGGCGGAAGACACGCGCCATAGCGGTTTATTACTTAGTCACTATGGGATTAAAAAGCCGTTTTTTGCGTTGCATGATCATAACGAACAGGAAAAAGCCGTTGTTTTGGTAGAAAAGTTAAAACAAGGAAGCAGTATTGCGTTAATATCTGATGCCGGTACGCCTTTAATTAGCGATCCCGGTTTTCATTTAGTGCGTCAATGCCGTGATGCAGGGATCAAAGTGGTTCCTTTGCCGGGCGCCTGTGCTGCGATTACCGCACTTTGCGCTTCCGGTATTGCTTCGGATCGTTTTTGTTTTGAAGGCTTTTTACCGGCGAAAACGAAAGCGCGCAAGGATAAGTTAGAAAACTTGTCGGAAGAAGACCGCACTTTAATCTTTTATGAATCCACCCATCGTATCTTGGATACCTTTGCGGATATGCAAGAGGTATTGGGCGAAGATCGTTATGTGGTGTTAGCCCGTGAAATAACGAAAACTTGGGAAACCATTATGGGTGATAGGATTGGGAATTTACGAGAATGGTTAGCCGAATCGCCAAATCGTACTAAGGGTGAAATGGTATTGATCGTAGAAGGTAAACCTAAGCAAGAAAATGAAGCGGAATTATCTCCTCAAGCGATTAAAGCCTTAACCTTGATTGCTCAAGAATTACCGCTTAAAAAAGCGGCGGCGATTGTAGCGGAATTATACGGCCACAAGAAAAACGCCTTGTACCAATTTGGATTGGATCATTTTAACTAATATTTTTTCCCAAGAATTTTCGTTTTTATATTGAGAATTTATCGGAATACCACAAAGAATTTTATGAATTTCGGAGAACAAATGTTAAATCAAGTTTCAAACACATTACTTACCCCAAGCCATTTATCAACTAAAGAATTGATGAATATTTTTGATGTGATGTCACACCGAAATATTGATTATGCCGATTTATATTTTCAGCTTAGTCAAGACGAAAGCTGGGTTTTGGAGGACGGCATCATTAAAGAGGGGGGATTTCACATTGATCGCGGCGTTGGGGTGCGTGCGGTATCCGGCGAGAAAACTGGGTTTGCCTATTCGGATCAAATTACGCTTTCTTCCCTTCAACAATGTGCTAATGCGGTAAAAGGTATTGCGCAAACTAAGCAGGGCAATATTATTGTGCCGACTGCGTTTAATACTGTAAATCCGATTATGCGTTACGCTGCAGTTAATCCCTTAGAGAGTTTGTCGAAAGAGAAAAAAATTGAATTACTGAATTTGGTTGATCGCATTGCCCGAGCGGAAGATCCTCGTGTAACCCGAGTTTCTGCCAGCTTAAGTGCCGTTTATGAAGAAGTGTTGGTCGTGGCAACGGACGGTACATTGGCGGCAGACATCCGACCGCTTGTACGTTTATCGATTTCCGTTTTAGTGGAAGAAAACGGCAAGCGCGAACGAGGAAGCTGCGGCTGCGGCGGGCGCTTTGGATTGGATTGGTTCTTTGAAACCGTTGACGGCGATATTCGAGCGGTGAGTTTTGCGAAAGAAGCGGTTCGTCAGGCGTTGGTTAATTTAAGTGCGGTTGCCGCACCGGCCGGATTAATACCGGTTGTGTTGGGGGCAGGTTGGCCAGGCGTATTATTACATGAAGCTGTAGGGCATGGGCTGGAAGGTGATTTTAACCGAAAGGAAACTTCACTCTTTACCGGCAAAATCGGTGAATTGGTCACTTCACCGTTGTGTACCATTGTAGATGACGGCACGATTGCTAACCGTCGTGGCTCACTGACTATTGATGATGAAGGTGTACCGAGCCAATGTAATGTACTCATTAAAGACGGCATTTTGCAGGGTTATATGCAAGATAAAATGAATGCGCGATTGATGGGGGTAAAACCGACAGGGAATGGTCGTCGTGAGTCTTATGCCCATTTACCGATGCCGCGTATGACAAACACTTATATGTTGGCGGGACAGAGTAATTTTGAAGATTTAATTGCTTCGGTCGAGCACGGCATTTATGCACCTCACTTTGGTGGCGGACAAGTGGATATTACTTCAGGCAAATTTGTGTTTTCCACCTCAGAAGCCTATCTTATCGAAAAGGGTAAAATTACAAAACCGGTAAAAGGGGCAACCTTAATCGGTAGCGGTATTGAGGTGATGCAGAAAATTTCTATGGTTGCTGATAAAAGTGAATTGGATTTAGGCGTGGGTGTATGCGGTAAAGAGGGGCAAAGCGTACCGGTTGGCGTAGGGCAACCGGCATTGAAGATTGATGAAATCACAGTAGGCGGAACAAATTAATCCCAAAATTAATTGATAAAAAATCGGATAAAACCGTAGGGTTTATCCGATTTTTATTTAGATATTCTCGTTTGGAAGATTAGTTATACCCAATACTTTTCAATTTCAGCGCGAATGGCTTCTGCGATTGCTTTGCCTTTTTCTCCGACTAAGGCTCTGCCGGCAATAAAGGCTTTAGCATTTTTGATCTCTTTGAATAGATGAATATCTTCCGGCACAATGCCACCGGTGATGGATAGCTCAAGTCCTAGAACAGATAATTTTTTCATTAATTCAACATCTTCCGTTGTCCAACCTTTACCTGCTAATTCCGCATCGCGTGAACGGTGATAGATTGCTTGTGTCACACCTAGTTCAACCCACTCTTTGGCATCTTTTTCTACCGTCCAATTTCCGTAGATTTCAATTTGAATTTCTTTTTTGACTTTTAATTCAGGGTGAGCAGCATTGAATTCGTCCGCCACCTTTTTACAAGCCGTTTTTGTCGCAGGGTGGGCGGCAGCGGAGACGGTCAACCAGTCAGCACCCGCTTCAAATGCCATTTTTGCTAAGATTGCCCCGCCGTCGGTAGTTTTCAAATCACACACGATAATATGGTTTGGGTGTAAGGCACGCAAGGTGCTGACGGCTTTCATACCCTCTGCACAGGCTAAGATAGTGCCGATCTCAATAATTTCCACTAAATTTTCCGCTTGTTTGGCATCGGCAACGGCTTTTTCCAAAGAAAGGGAGTCAAGCGCAATTTGTAATAATGGTTTAGACATAGTGATTATTCCTTCTGTTAAATTGAAATAGGGGAAAGTGCGGTTAATTTTGGCCGCACTTTTTGAATTTGATTAGATTAGCCGTTTAGTGCTTTATCAATTGCCGCATAAACTTCATCGGCATTATTGCAACTACGGAAGCGGTTTAAATCCACGCCGTCATCGCTATCCGGATCATCAAGGACTTGGGTAATTTCCATTAAACCTTGCATATGCTGATCGGAGTCGCTACCAGCAAGGGTAATTAACACATATACCGGATCCTCTTCTCCGTCGAAATAAATCGGTTCGTTTAAGGTAACTAAGGCAAATGCCGTTTTAATCACGCCTTCTTCCGGACGGGCGTGCGGCATGGCAAGCCCCGGTGCTAAAATAATATAAGGCCCCATTTTTTCGATATTGCTGATAATCGTATCGTAATAACGAGGTTCGATTGCGCCCGAAGCCTCTAATAAATCCGTACCGATTTTAATTGCCGCTTTCCAATCTGCAGCAGTTTGGTTAAGCTTGATCGAATTGTTGGCGATAAGTGATTCTTTTAACATATTAATATCCTTAATTATGTAGTGTGAAATTGGTGCGGTAAATTCTCGTTGAAAACCGACCGCACTTTAATTAGTCCTTATTTACTATTTTGGAATTTGTTAATCAACTCAATTAACTCGTCCCCAAAGGAATTCGGGTTTAACATATTTTGTACGCCTAAAACATATTTTCCTTCGCCAACTTGAATTTCATCGGATAAATGTTTTGACGAAACAATAATATCCGTGCTGTCCAGTTTGCCTTTATAGTCGGTCACCGCACAGGAATCCATAATGTTAGGAATACCGCGTTTATCCAAATAACCTTTGATCTTCATTTTCATCATCATTGAAGATCCTTGACCGGAACCGCAAACAGCTAGAATACGCACCGGTTTTGTCGTCTCGTCGGAAACTTCGTTATTTTCGACCGCACTTTGGCTTGATTGTTGTTGAGATACCGGTTGGTCTTCACTTTCATCAACGCCATAACCGTCCATTTGCTCAAGGGTTTTACCGGCAGCCACTGCCGCGGCTTCGGCCGCACGTAATTTTTTCGCGGCAAACGCCATATAAACAAAGGCGGCAGCTAAGATAACAAAGAAGAAGAACGGTACGCTGACGATACCTTGTAATACCGGCGGGAAGAATAATGCCCAGTCTGCCATTCCCATCCAACCGTTAAAGGTTGCGCCTTGAGTCGCCAATAGGTGAATTACCCACGCCGAACCCAATACTTCGATAATCCCCATGACAAAACAGATTTTCATCACCGCACGCCAGCCGCCGAAGTGGTTGGCAAATACGCCGATGGTTGCGTTGGAGAAGAACATTGGGATAAAGCCCGGAATGATTAATACGGAAGCATCGAAACCGAGTAATAGGCCGACTGCGACGAATTGGCCGATTGCCCCCCACATAAAGCCGAATACCATCGCATTCGGAGAGAAGGCGTAAATTGCCGCACAATCAATTGCCAACACCGCATTAGGAATCACCCGTTCGGAGATACCTTTAAAGGCTTCGGACAATTCGGCGACGAACATCCGGACTCCGATAACGATGACTTGAATCGCTACGGCAAATTTTAATCCGGTTTCAAAAATATAAATTGACCAGTGGGTTTTGCCAGCCATGGTTTGTAAGTTATCCAACCCGAAAGAGAGAAGGATAATGCCGAAGAAGACGGTCATCACCAACACGGTGGCAGAGATGCTGTCGTGGAAAATATGTACTTCGGTAATTTCATATTGTCAACGCTGTCTTCTTTATTACCGAGTTTTGGTGCGAGTTGTACGGCAATCCAAGAGGCAATTTGTTGTTGATGTCCGATAGAAAAACCGGCTCCGCCTGTGACGGCTTGAGTCGGTTTATACATAATGTTGGATGAAATTCCCCAATATAATGCCATTATGATGGCGGTATAAATGGTATAAATGATGGTTTCCATCATTGACGCGCCGATAAGCATATAAAATACGGCAACCAATCCCGCCTGTTGGAACATAATATGTCCGGTCAGCATAATGGTACGAATACCGGTAAAGCGTCTGAATATCACAAGTAAAATATTTAGTGCTAAGGCTAATAAAACGGCATAGCCGACCCAGGCATAGTTATCCGCCATTGTTTCAATGGTTGCTTGCATACTGGTGTAAGGGTCGATTACCGCGCCGGTTAAGCCGTGATATTCGGATAATTTTGTGATAATCGGTTTAAAACCTTTTACTAATTCGCCGGCACCCACTTGTACTAACATAAAACCGACGATTGTTTTTATCGTCCCTTTGATCACAGTCGTGGTGTCTTTACGTAAAAGAATATAACCGATACAGGCCACGATACCTAAGAGTAGTGGCGCTTTGTTCAGCACCTGATCTCTAAACACGATAAATAAATCTAATAATGTTTCCATAACAGAACCTCTGTTGACATTGTTTAAAATGGGAAAAACTTAACGTTTGAGTCCGTTCCGAAGAGTGTCGAAAAAGAAATCCGCTAAATAATAGCAATTATCTATGAATAAAAAAGATTGAATTTGATTTTTTGTGAACAAAATCACATTTTATTTTTTCTAATAGGTTCTTGCTATGTTAAGCGAAGTAGATTTAATGTTTTCTATGTGCATTCTTGTTTTAAAACTTTATTAAATGAGTGAAAAGAATAAATTTAGATCTAGATCATAAAATCTAGAAAAAATATTTTACAAAACGAAATGATTTGATATGATTTATTTTGATTATTTTTTGATTTTTTAAGTAAACGGAAGGAGTTAAAAATGAGCAAAATTCAAGAAATTACCCGTGAAAGCTGGATTTTATCAACTTTCCCAGAGTGGGGAACCTGGTTAAACGAAGAAATTGAGCAAGAAGTTGTTCCGGAAGGCAATTTCGCAATGTGGTGGTTGGGGTGTGTAGGCGTTTGGATCAAAACCCCGGGCGGCGCAAATCTTTGTATGGATTTGTGGTGCGGTCGAGGAAAAAACACTAAAAAAGTAAAAGATATGGTGCGTGGTCATCAAATGGCAAATATGGCGGGCGTGCGTAAATTGCAACCAAACTTGCGTGCGGCACCAATGGTGTTAGACCCGTTTGCAATTAATGAGGTGGACTTCATTCTCGCTTCTCACTACCATAGCGATCATATTGATGTGAATGTGGCGGCGGCAATTGTCAATAATCCGAAACTGGATCACGTGAAATTTGTTGGTCCTTGGCATTGTGCGGAGCTATGGAAAAATTGGGGCGTACCGGAAGATCGCATTATCATTGTAAAACCGGGCGATGTGGTGAAATTAAAAGATGTAGAAATTCACGCGCTTGATTCTTTTGACCGTACTTGTTTGGTTACTTTACCGGTTGAAGGTGCGGAGGAGCGAGGCGGTGAATTAGCCGGTCTTTGCCCGTCAGACGAAGAAATGGGTCGCAAAGCGGTGAACTATGTATTTAAAACGCCGGGCGGCAATATTTATCATGGTGCGGATTCTCACTTTTCAATTCAATTTGCCAAACACGGTAAACAGTTCGATATTGATGTCGCGTTAAACAATTATGGCGAAAATCCGGTCGGTATTGCGGATAAGATGACTTCTGTAGATTTATTGCGTATGGCGGAAAGTCTGCGTTGTAAAGTGATTATTCCTGTTCATCACGATATTTGGACAAACTTTATGGCAAGTACCGATGAAATTATCCAATTATGGAAAATGCGTAAAGAACGCCTACAATATAAATTCCACCCATTCATTTGGGAAGTGGGCGGTAAATATGTTTATCCTCGTGATAAAGATTTAATCGAGTATCATCATCCTCGCGGTTTTGATGACTGTTTTGAACACGAACCTAATATTCAATTCAAATCAATGTTATAACAAAAAAAGCCACCTTTTTACTTGAAGGTGGCTCGTTTTTTGTTCATTATTCGCATCAAAGAAATAGCAAGGAAAATATAATGAACGAAAATTACCGTCATAGACGGCTTTTACAGTTGTTACTAGAGAAAAAGGCGCTTTCTACAACGGAAATTGTTGAACAATTTGAGATTTCACCTGCAACAGCAAGACGGGATATCAATAAATTAGCCCAACAGGGTCGATTAAAGAAAGTGCGTAATGGCGCAGAGTCGATACAGTCCTCTCCAATAGATTATCAATATAGTGCGGTAATCCATAATCTTGATGAAAAGCAACGCATTGCTCAGGCAGCGAGTCAATTATGTCAAGAAGGGGATTCGGTTATTTTAACCTGTGGTTCAACAATGCAAATGTTGGGGGATTATTTATGCGGAAGAAAATTGCAGATCATCACAAACTTCATTCCGCTTGCTAATAAATTGATTGAAAACAATCACGAAGATATTGTGATTATGGGAGGTCAATATAATCGAAATAAAGCGATAACCCTTTCTCTTAATCAAAACGAAAGCCCTTATGCGGCGAATATTATGTTTACCAGTGGAAAAGGTTTTACAACCGAAGGATTATATAAAACCGATATGATTATTGCCAATTCGGAACAACGGTTATCTGCCAAATCCGCTAAGTATGTGGTATTGCTTGATAGTACTAAATTAGGGCAGCAAGTGGGGATGTTATTTACCGAATTAGCCCGCATTGATTTATTGATTACCGGCAAAGAAGCAGATGTCGAAATCATTGAAAAATTAAGAAATAAAGGGTTGGAAATCATCTTGGCTTGATGATTTTCCGCCTCAACATTAAATAAGGAACAGAAATGCGAAAACATAAACTCGGCATCTATGAAAAAGCCCTGCCAAAAAACATTAGCTGGCAAGATCGTCTGTCTATCGCTAAAGCCTGTGGCTTTGATTTTGTTGAAATATCTGTTGATGAAACGGACGAACGTTTGGCTCGTTTAGACTGGAGTAAAAAAGAGCGGTTGAAATTAGTTAAAGCGATCGTCAATACGGGAGTCACTATTCCGTCAATGTGTTTATCGGGACATCGCCGTTTTCCCTTTGGTAGCCGTGATGAAGCCACTCGTCAAAAAGCCTATGAAATTATGGAAAAAGCGATTCAATTTGCCGTTGATACGGGGATTCGTACTATCCAATTAGCAGGTTACGATGTTTATTATGAAGAACAGGACGAAGACACCATCGCACGTTTTCAACAGGGCTTAGAATGGGCGGTGGAGTTAGCCGCCAGCAATCAAGTTACGTTGGCGGTTGAAATTATGGATACTCAATTTATGAGTTCAATTTCCCGTTGGAAAAAATGGGATGATATTATTAAATCGCCTTGGTTTACAGTCTATCCGGATTTAGGTAATCTTTCCGCGTGGAATGATAACGTTACCGAAGAATTAAAACTCGGTATTGATAAAATTTCCGCCATTCATTTAAAAGATACTTATAAGGTTACTGAAACCTGTGCCGGTCAATTCCGTGATGTACCCTTTGGAGACGGTTGCGTTGATTTTGTCACTTGCTTTAAGACCCTTGCAGAGTTGAATTATCGAGGCGCATTTTTAATTGAAATGTGGACGGAAAAATCGGATGAACCCGTTACGGAAATTATTAATGCCCGTCGTTGGATCGAACAAAAAATGAAAGAAGGAGGCTTCCAATGTTAGAAGCATTAAAAGAGAAAGTATTAAAAGCCAATTTAGCGCTACCAAAACACAATCTTGTTACCTTTACTTGGGGAAATGTGAGTGGAATTGACCGCACTTCTAATCTCGTGGTTATCAAACCGTCGGGTGTTGATTATGAAGTAATGACGGCGGAGGATATGGTTGTCGTTGATTTATTTAGCGGAAAAGTGGTAGAGGGCAATAAAAAGCCGTCTTCCGATACGCCGACACATCTTGAGTTATATCGTCGCTTTAAAGATATCGGCGGCATCGTGCATACTCATTCCCGCCATGCAACTACTTGGGCGCAAGCCGGAGAAGATTTATTGGCATTAGGTACAACCCACGCCGATTATTTTTACGGAACCATTCCTTGTACCCGTAAAATGACACCAGCTGAAATTCAAGGCGAATACGAATTAGAAACGGGGAAAGTGATCGTAGAAACTTTCCAAAAACGACATGTCGATCCGAATCAAGTTCCGGCAGTATTGGTTAATTCTCACGGGCCTTTTGTGTGGGGAACGGATGCGGATAATGCGGTACATAATGCGGTTGTGTTAGAAGAATTGGCTTATATGAATCTGTTTAGTAAAGTATTAAGACCAAGTTTAGGCTCAATGCAACAAGAATTATTGGATAAACATTATCTCCGTAAACATGGTAAAAATGCGTATTACGGGCAATGATAAGTATCAGGCGGTTTTTTAACCGTCTTTTTAATCAAAGAGGAATAAAATGAATTATAAAGCTGTTGCTTTTGATCTTGACGGTACATTGTTAAATTCTGAAGGGCGTATTCTGCCGGAAAATAAATTGGCAATTCAAGTCGCCATAAATAAAGGGATTAAAGTTTTGTTGGTAACGGGCAGACACCATACGGCGGTAAAACCTTATTATCGTGAATTAGGTTTAGATACACCGATTATCTGTTGTAACGGAACCTATGTTTATGATGTAGAGACGGATTCCACACCATTTGCTAACCCGCTTTCCAAACAACAAGCCCAATTAATTTATGATGTCGCGGAAAAACATCATTGCAATCTATTGATGTATTCCCGAGATTCAATGAATTATGCACAACTTAATCCTCACATGGAAAAATTTCTTAAATGGGTGGAAAGTTGTTCACCGGAGGTTCGCCCCGATGTACGTAAAGTGGAAAGTATTCAGGATGTGATTGACAACCATTACCCAATTTGGAAGTGTGTGATTAGTGCAGAAAATAAAGATATTATGAATAATGTGGTTAATGAACTGCCAACTTCGCAATTTAGTTGCGAATGGTCTTGGGTGGATCGCGTTGATATTGCCAATGCTGGTAATACAAAAGGCAGCAGACTACTTGCGTTATTAAAAGAGTGGAATATTGATCCGCAGGAAGTCATTGCATTTGGCGACAATCATAATGATATCAGTATGTTAAGTGCGGTCGGTTTAGGCGTCGCAATGGGCAATGCCGAAGAGGAAGTGAAATCACAGGCAAAACAGGTCACGACATCAAATAATGAGAGCGGTATTGCACAAATATTAAAAGATGTTTTATCACTATAATTTTTAGTTTTAAATTCTGTTATAAAGACGAATCATAATTCTGATAACTGTAATTGAAAAACCAACCGCACTTTGATTTGCTGCAAAAGTGCGGTTGGTTTTTTCTGTTGTTTTATACCGAGTGTTTAGGTTGTTTAAACACCGTCACCTCTGGTACTACGCCCGTATATTTTTCTACTTGTACAATACAAGTATTCGGCGAGTTGCCTTGTGCTAATTTAGACGTACCTTCATCACGGGTAAGCACGTTCGGACTGCCATTTTTACATAGCGGTCTTTCGCTCTCACCCGGATCGAGAGGGTCATACCACGCTCCTTCGTGTAATCCGAGCGTGCCTTTAATAATACCTTCGGTAACAACCGCTCCCGCTAATACTTGACCGCGAGCATTATGGATACGGACTATATCCCCATTAGCGATACCGCGCGGTTTGGCATCTTCAGGATGAATCAATACCGGTTCACGATCATTAACCGCATATTTTTGGCGCAATGAAGTATGAGCCAATTGGCTATGTAAACGATAGTAGGCATGAGGGGTTACTAGAGCAAGAGGATATTCTTCAGTGCTATTACCGGCAAATTCCTCCGGTTCCATCCAACTCGGATGACCTTTACAATCATCATAATTCATCTTCGCAACAACATCAGAGTAAATCTCAATTTTGCCCGATGGTGTTCCAAGCGGATTCAGTAACGGATCTTCACGGAATTCCGCATACCGTACCCATTTTTTTGCCGCCTCGTTTGCTTCAAACATTAACGGTTTGTTTTCTTCCCAGAATCGTTCAAAACGAGGCATAGCAACACGATTATTACGTGCTGCGGTGAAGGCGGTTTTATAGAAATCCTCCAGCCATTCCATTTCAGTTTTACCTTCAGTAAATTCCTCTTCTTTCCCTGCGCGCTTAGCGAGTTCTGCAAAAATATCGAAGTCGTTTTTCGCTTCAAATTGTGGTTTTACAACTTGTTTCATCGGGTAAATTGATAGCATGGAATAGTCACCGCCCATCGTTAAATCGTTACGTTCGTAACTTGTAGTTGCCGGCAAAACAATATCCGCCATACGGGCTGTCGGCGTCCAATTTACCTCATTAACGATGACAGTTTCCGGTTTTTGGAAAGCTTTTACTAATAAATTAGTATTTTGATGTTGGGTGAATGGATTGCCTCCGGCCCAATATACGACTTTAATCTCCGGATAGGTAATTTTTGTCCCGTTGTAATCAATGGTTTTTCCCGGATTGAGCAAGGCATCTGCAATACGTGCCACAGGGAAAGAAAATTTTGCCGCATCATCCAGCCATGTTTTCTCGCCCGTTCCACCTGCCGGGGTTGCACTGATTGAACCAATAGTGCCGCCTGTAGCTGTTGGTACGCCACCGTTTGCATAGTGATAGCTAAAACCAAAACCGCCGCCCGGTAAGCCGATTTGACCAAGCATTGAAGCAAGGGTAACCAACATCCAGTGGGATTGTTCTCCGTGACGTTGACGCTGTATTCCCCATCCGCCCATTAACATGGTACGTTTGGTGACAAAATCATTTGCTAATTGTTTAATAATTTCCACCGGTACACCACAGATTTTGCTTGCCCATTCCGCAGTTTTAGGTTGGCCATCTGTTTTACCGAGTAGATAATCTTCAAATTTGCCGTAACCTGTTGTGTATTTTTTTAAGAATGCTTTATCGTGTTTATTTTCGCTTACCAATGTATGAGCGATCCCTAGCATTAACGGCACATCAGTTGCGGTATTCACAGGAACCCATTCTGCGCCGAGCATTTGGCAAGTTTCACTTTTTATCGGATCGATACAGATAATACGTTTACCTGTGGCTTGGAATTTTTTGAAATATTCAATTCCTTTCTGATCTGAAGACATCCAAGCAATACGTAACGTTGTGAGTGGATTAGCTCCCCAAAGCACAATAATATCACTGCTTTCAAGTAATACTTCCCAACTGGTTTGTTGTTCATAGACTTCAATGGTGCCAAGTACATGCGGCATAATCACTTGTGCCGCACCGGTAGAGTAGTCGCCTTTATAACCTACAAAGCCACCGGTAATATTCATATAACGTTGTAACAGCGTACGGGAGGCATGAAGTGCGCCGCTACTAAACCAACCGTAGGAACCGGCATAAATCGCACTTGCGCCATGTTGTTGGCGCACTTTATGGAGTTGATTATGCACAAGATCGAGTGCCTGCTCCCAAGAAACCCGAACCCATTCGTCACGTCCGCGCATCGTCGTATCACTGTTTCCCGGATTTTCTAAATAGCCTTTGCGTACCATTGGGTATTTCACTCGGGTCTCGCTATAAAGTTGATCTGCGACCACGGTTTGTAATTCATTAGGAATAGCGGGTTCAATTGCCGCCCCGGATTTTACCGCTTTGCCGTCTTGCACTACTACGCCAATCGGCCCCCAGTGTGCGGCGGTGACAACAGTTTTTAATTCAGGTTCTCCTGCGAGCGCACTTTTAGACAGCACCGCACCGACCATACCACTAGAAAGCGATGCACTTGCTACGCCAAGGGATGTGTTTTTTAAGAAGTCACGGCGTTTTTGATTGATATTATTCTTTTTCATTTCAACCTCGTTTTCAATATTAGAAGTGAATTATTTCGCAGCCATATCTTTGGCGCTACGTTGTAGATAAATCGTTAAAGCACGTACTTCATCTTTATTCATAGAAGTCCGATCCTTCATAGAGTTCACCACACCAATCCATTGGTTTGCCGTATAGTGATCGGCACTAATTGCTGCGTGGCAACTACTACAATTTGCTTGATTTAACTGGTTACCGTATTGATTAAGTGCGGTTAAATCCGACGACATTTTTTCTTTTGGTACAGAAACAATAAGGCTTACTTCTTTCCAATCGGAATCGGTTACTTCATCATGTTTGGTTTGCAAGATTTTCATACCTTTGCGCGCTTCTTCATCAACTAATGCTACGGTAATGCGTTTACCTAATTCTAGATAAATCACAGAATCTGCGCCAACTTGTTGCCAGCCGTGTAAGGTACCCTGTAATTGCTCGCCTTTTGCTTGCCAGTTCGTTATTTCCGCATAAGGCATTAGTCGAATATCACCACCTTGTTCACCTTGTACAGAAGTCATTTCCGCTGCATAAATAGATGAATCTTGAGTGATGTTTCCACCTAAAGTGGTTGCCGATTGTTTTCCTTCGTCACCGTGAGTTTCAGGTAAGAAATGTACGATACCTTTGTGGCAATCAATACAGGTTTGTCCATTGGTTTTTGCGATATTGTGGGTTTCTTTGGCTAATTTTGCCTGCGCGGAAAGTTCCATTGCATCAAAACTGTGGCAGCTACGGCAGGTTTCGGAATCCGTTGATTTCATCTCATCCCATACGCGTTGTGCCATTTCTGCTCGGTGTGCTTCATATTTCTGTTTAGAATCCAGCTTGCCTTGCAATTCATACCACACATCTTTCAGTGCGATAAATTTCGCTTTTACATAATGCCAGCCTTCTTGCGGGACATGGCAATCGGAACATTCTGCACGAATACCTTTTGCATTGGCAAAGTGGGTTGAACCCTCCCATTCTTGTTGCGGATGAGTCATTGAATGGCAATTAACACAAAATTCCGGTGAGCTGGTTTTATGCATAATTGTTTGTGTTCCCCACAACGCCACCGCCCCTATGCCGATGAAGCTGAGTGCGGTCAGAATTTTGGTTTTTTTTGACATTGATGTACTCCAACTTAGTAAAAAAATAATAAAAGAATAAATAACTATTAATAGTTAACGGTATTTTAAAGAAATTAAGTTAATGAGTGATGATCTAAGTCAAGGAATTGGAATATAAGAGGATTTTTAAGAGTTTTTATGCTAAATCATTGTATAGTGATTTTTATAATGGCTGTGTATAAAAAAGTGCGGTCAAAAATGTAAGAGATTTTGACCGCACTTTAAAAGTGTGTGAATTAGACGGGATTATTTTGCCGCTTTTAATTCTTGATAATATTGTTCGTAGTATTGAATCGCATCACCTACATCATCCTGCCAGTGGCTATTTTTTAATATTTCAGCTGTTGGATAGATTGACGGATCTTCAGTAATTTCTTTTGGTAATACTTTTTTCGCTTCAACGTTAGCTGTAGGGTAACCAATCGCAAGAGTTAATTTTTCAGCCGCTTTTGCACCTAACATATAGTTGATAAGTTTATGTGCACCATCCGGGTTTTTTGAGGTTGCCGGAATCGCTAAAGTATCAACCCAAAGAACAGGGCCTTCTTTCGGAAATACCATATCTAATGGTGCTTGTTCTTTTTTGGCGATACGCACGGAACCATTCCACAACTGGCCGACTTCGACTTCACCGGAGATGAAAGAGTTAGCCGGGTTATCAGAATTGAAAGAAAGAACATTTGGACGTAATTTCAACAATTCTTCATAGGCTTGTTTGATGATGGCAGGATCTTGAGTGTTCGGGTCTTGACCGATTTTTAACAATGCGATGTTAAATACTTCACGGGCATCATCTAATAATTGTACTTTATTGGCAAATTCAGGTTTCCATAAATCACCCCAAGAGGTGAAATTTGAACCCTTGTAAGTATTAGTGTTGAACGCAATACCCGGCGCACCCAATAATTGAGGAAGCGAGTATTTGTTTCCTTTGTCGTAAGGTTTGTCGAGCCAATCAGGATCTAATTCTTTAATTACAGGCAATTTACTGTGATCAAGTTCTTTTAACATTCCTTCACGTGCCATTTTTGACACAAAGTAGTTAGAAGGTGCGATAACGTCATAACCGCCGGCTGCGCCTTGGGTTTTGAGTTTTGCATACATGGTTTCGTTTGATTCAAGACTTGAAACGATAACTTTAATGCCGGTTTCCTTGGTAAAATCATCCAATAGACCATCCGGAACATATTCGGTCCAAGTATATAAGTACACAGTATCATTAGCAGTAGCCGGTGCGTTTGCATTTTCAGACTTGCTTTCTTTATCATTACAAGCCGTTAAGGTTGCAGCCACCAAACCGGCGGTGATTAAACCTGCAAATTTTTTCATTTTTGTTTGTTCTCCGTAAAAGAGGGGTAAAAAAACCACCTACAGGAATTGTAGGTATAAAAAAACGCCTTGATTGTGCGTCAAGGCGTATTCTATTTGATATTAAAAGGTTTGTGAAACCTTTTATTATGTCTTAGTAATTATTTTTACGCGTAATGATCTGGCTTAAAATTACCAGTGCTAATGAAAGCACAATCATGATGGTTGCCAGTGCATTGACTTCAGGTGTTACGCCGGTTTTTACCAGAGAGAAGATACGTAACGGTAAAATTTCATAGCTGACACCACTTACAAATGAGGAAACAACAACATCATCCAGTGATATGGTGAAACTTAATAGCCAACCTGAAATGATAGCAGGTAAGGCAAGCGGAATAATGATTTTGCGTAAAATCGTCACTTCGCTTGCCCCCAGGTCTTTTGCCGCCTCCAACATTTTGGAGTCAAATCCGTTTAAGCGGGAGAAAATTGTTACGGTAACATAAGGTAAACAGAAGGTAACGTGTGCCAAGAGTAATGACCAAAAACCCAATGAAATCCCTACAACCATAAATAATGCCAACAAAGACACTGCCATAACGATATCAGGCGACATCATCACAATAAATAACATACCGCTCACCGCTTGTTTACCGCGGAAACGATAACGATACAATGCGATTGCGGTTAAGCCGCCCACAACGGTTGCTAAGGTAGCGGCAAAAAATGCGATAGTTACCGAATGGATAGCGGCTTGAATTAAGGTATCGTTATTGAATAAACGCTCGTACCAGTTCCAACTAAATCCTTTCCAACTCAAACCGTAACGGTCGGCATTGAAAGAATTGGTCACCAAAATGATGATTGGGATATACAAATAAGCGTATACCACAAACATGAAGATATTGCGTAGTAAACGGCTCATTATTCCAACTCCACTTTTTTGTTTAGTAGTTTATTTGCACGATAATAAACGAAGATAAGCAATGCCATCAAAATCGTTAAACCGATACTAATTGCAGAACCGAACGGCCAGTTACGGGAAATCAAGAATTCGCTCTTAATTACGTTCCCTACTAACAAGACTTTCGCTCCGCCTAATAAATCCGCTACATAGAACATTCCCATCGCCGGTAATAGCACTAATAAACAACCGGCAACAATACCCGGCATGGTTAATGGTAAAATTACGTGGAAGAAACGTTGGAATGCGTTTGCGCCTAAGTCTTTTGCCGCTTCCAGTAAACGTCCGTCTAATTTTTCAATTGCAGAGTAGAGCGGGAGAATCATAAACGGTAGAAGCAAATAAACTAAACCGATGATAACTGCAACTTCCGTATTCAAAATACGAATCGGCTCACTCAAAATTCCCATTTCCATTAACATGGTATTCAGTACGCCTTTCACACCGAGGAAGATTTTCATTCCATAAATACGGATCAGTGAATTTGTCCAAAATGGTAACACCACAAGAAACAATAAGAGCGGTCGGTATTTCGGGTGAATTTTGCTGACCATAAAGGCGAACGGATAGCCAATCAGTAAGCAAATAATCGTTGCAATGCCGGACATATACAAGGAATTCCACACCACCTGTGCATAAAGCGGGTTAAACAGGTTGATGTAGTTATCAAAGTTAAACGGCAAAGCGTAGAAGTTGCTACCGTCTCGGGTTAAAAAACTTACCGCTAACACCAATAGGTTTGGAATCAGCACAAAGAAGATTAGCCACGCGAAGATAATTGCAACAGTAATTTTCTGAAATTTGTTATTAATTATCTTCATCGTTAAGTACAACCTCCCAGCCTTCGTGCCATGTAATGCCCACACGTTGTCCGACGCTGTGATCCATGTGAGGATCGTCTTCGTTAAAAAATTCGCTTACAAGTACACGCATACCGTTATGGTCAAATTCTACGGTAGATTCTAATGTCATACCTTTATAAGTGCGGTCAATAATATGGCCGATAATCGCCTTAGATTGTTCGTTTTCGTCAAGTTCTTCAATCACAATATCTTCAGGGCGAAGGAGAACTTGAAGTTTTTGCTCTTTTTCTACCGGCATATCGGTATAGATATCACAGATACGACCTTCTACGTTTGCCAGTACCACGTTCTCGGATTTACGTTCAATGACGGTTGCGTTAAATACATTAATTTCACCGATAAAACGTGCGACAAATAAGTTTGCCGGTTCTTCATAAATCTCGCGTGGCGAACCGTCTTGGGCGATTTTACCTTTACGCAATAATACGATGCGATCAGACATTGTAATGGCTTCTTCTTGATCGTGGGTTACAAAAATAAAGGTAATTCCCAACTGGCGTTGCAATACTTTGAGTTCGTATTGCATTTGTTTACGCAATTTATAATCTAAAGCGGATAACGATTCATCCAATAACAATACTTTCGGTTTATTAACAACCGCACGGGCAATGGCGATACGTTGCTGTTGACCGCCTGATAATTGGGTCGGTTTACGATCTGCCATCTCTTCCAACTGAACCATACGCAAAGCTTCCAGCACACGAGGTTTGATTTCAGCCTCAGGTACTTTTTGCATACGTAAGCCGAAAGCCACGTTCTCAAAAATGGTCATATGCGGGAACAGCGCATAACTTTGAAAAACGGTATTAATGTGGCGTTTTTCAGCAGGGACATCTGTAATGTCTTCACCATCCAAAATAATATGACCGGAATCTAGTTCTTCGAGGCCTGCCAATAAACGCAAAACTGTTGTTTTACCACAGCCGGAAGGGCCAAGAATAGTCACAAATTCACCGTTATTAATAGTTAAGTTAAAATCGTTAATGATGGTGTTAGAACCGTAAGATTTTTTGACTGAACGAAGCTCAATAATAGGCTTGTTTTGAACCGGATTTTCCACTAGCTTTGGTTTTCTCCCTAATTTCACCAATAAGTTGGTACTGAGTAGAAATAAAGACCTGCAAAGTTGCAGGGGCGACATAAAAACAGGCGTCTATAATATAGTGAATTATTAATAATGAAAAGGATTTCATACACTTGAAAGTAAAAAAAATTATCGGCGTAAAAAGAAGGTGAAAAATCTAACGCACTTCCTGCTTTATGATTTGATTTTTTAGTTAATTGATGAGAGTTTTGTTGAAATTTATAGAATGAAAATATTTGAATAATTAACATCAAGAAAAATGTAAATTTTGTCTTGCTTTTGTAATATAATGGTCGGCGTTTTATCAAGATTCCTTTTGATAAAGCTAAACTTTGGAGATTTTATTCATAAATTCTTTTTTATCCCCTGTTTAAGCAGGGGATTTTTTTATGTATTTTGAAAAGAGTAGAAAAAATAACCGCACTTTGATTACTTCATCAAAAGTGCGGTTAAATTTTTCGTAATTTTATTGATTAGGGAGCGCCCCCGAATTCCAATTCGGTGCTTTTACAGGGCGTTTAATTTGTAATAAAAAACGCTGATTTGCCGGGGCTTGTGGTTGAACAACCGTACCTGGTGGAGTAGAAAATGAAATACCGCCTTTCAGTAGTTGTTGAACACTACCGGTATTAAATTCCGCACCTTTCCAGCCTAAATTGAAGTCGTAGCCGGATGATACCCAAAATTCAGAATTTTTACGTACTAAATGTTGGTATTTAGGTGTGATTGCAATGTGAATAAGCACGCGATCACCCAAATCATTGAGATCAAATTTACGAATTGCTCCGACTTCGACACCGCGATAAAGCACAGGCGAACCTTCCGTTAAATTCATCGCATCATTTGTTTCAAGAATAAACGGCACGCCGTTGCTATATTTATTGCGACTCGGCGAAGTTTGTGTAAGATTAAACTGCGTTTTAGCTTTTCCTTTCCCGACTTCCACATCAATATAGGGTTGTAATAAACTATCTAAGTTTTCAATTGCTCCGGCTGAAATCTGCGGTGAAATAATCTTAAAGGCTGTCCCCTCTTTGGCAATCATTCCCATATAATTAGGGTTGATAAGCGCTTTGGCGGTAATTTTGCCTGATTTCGGATCTAATGTAATACTTTCAACTTCACCGATAGACAACCCTAGATAGCGTAGGCTCATGCCTTTACTCAAATTTGTCGCATCGTCTGTGCTCAATGTGATTACTTGCCCTGCAGATTTTGCCTGCAATTCGTTTGGATACAATGTCTTATTTTTTCCCGAACCGCTGTTATCAAAACTAATTGCTCCTTTTAACGAGCGGGCAATCGGTGTTGCCTGAATACTAATACCTTTCGGGGTAATATCTACTTGTGCTGCACTTTCTACCCAGAAGATACTTTTATCCGTTAATAAATGTTTATAAGGCGGATAAATATAGACATCCACATTAAAATGCTTTGTTTGAGGTTGGATATTGGTAATTTTACCTACTTCATATTGACGATATAGTACGAGAGACCCCTTACTGATGCTTGGTAAAGTTGAAGTTTTCAAGGTAATATCGGGCTCGACTAAATTGCCGGTAATGCCGGATTCCGCATTTTGTGTATCTTTGTAAAGCGGATAAGTTTTGAGTGCACCACCCAAGCCTTTTTTCGCGATAATGCGAATGCCCCCTTGTAGCCATTTTTCCGGATGGGCAGATTCAAAACGAACCCCGTCTATGCCTAAATTTACATCGAAGTTTGAGGCTGCGACAAAAAGCGTATTTGGGTTAATTAAATTCCGATATGCGGAACTAATAGCGACTTGGTATTCTACTCCTTCTACGTTAATTTGTTGTTTAACAATTTCACCAATTGCAATATTGTTGTAATAAACGGATTGACCTTCCGATACACCGTAGCTTTCCGGCGCTGTTAGTTTAATTACCAGAGTATTTGGTGCTTTTAAGAGTAATTCGCTTTCCTTAACCACATCAAATTGTAATTTTTCTGCTCCGTCACCCGGAATGATCTCAAAATAATCGCCACGGAAAAAACGTTGTGGGTCGGCTAAATCAGCCAAACTCGGTTTTTTATTGCGAAAAACAATATGGGTATTGGTTTTTAATAAATTTATTTGGTTCGGATCAATAAGTAACGTACCTTTTAGAATATCTTCATTGTTTTCATCGATAGTGAGCGTTGAAAGTACGCCAACTTTGTGCTCTTGAAAATATACATCCGTACGACCGGCCTCTAAGCCGGCAACATTTGGTAACGTAATATTGACTTCAATACCGCGTTTAGCATCCTGTAGGCTCGAGTAGAGCGTATAGGTTGTATTTTCGGTTGCATTTGCACTGTTTGCCGGAGAATCGAAAGAAACAGCGCCTTGCACAACGGCATTAACACTCTCCATACTAAAGTTTAAACCGGACGGGCTAATATTTGCTGTCATGCCACTGATATTCCAAAAGCGTGAGTCTTTTTTCACAAAATGCGTATATTCTTTGCCAATGACGACATCAATTTCAACTTTATTATTTTCATTAAAGCGATAATCATAAATTTTACCAACGGGTAATTTTTTAAAATAGACGGAAGAGCCGATAGAAATTGATCCCAAATCATCGGCAACTAAATGAATTAACAAATCACCGGGGGAAACTTGGGCGATAGGGCCTTTTTCTTGGGCAACAAATTGATCTTCGGTATCGCCGTCTCCCGGCTGTAGCGTAATATAGTTGCCTGAAACGAGAGAATCCAAACCTGAAATACCGGCAAGCGAGACGCTTGGTTGTACTATCCAAAATTTTGTATTTTCACGCAGCACTCCGGTCGCTTCAGGGTAGATATTGGCAATTACTTCGACTTTTTGCATATTATCGGTAAAGTTTACCTTTTTGACGATACCGATTTGTAGCCCTTGATAGCGAATCGGTGTCTTATCAGCGACTAAACCGGAGCCGTTTATAAAAGTAATTTTGATTGTTTTACCTTGTTCTTCAATGATTTGGAAGAAAAGGATTGCACCGATACAAAGGGCAATAAAGGGTAATAACCAAAAGGGAGAAACTTTTCGGTTTTTGCGTAAAACGGCTTGAATCGTTTTATATTGCGAATCAACGTTTGTAGTATGATTGGTTGAATGTTCGTTATTCGGTTGTTGTTTTTTGATCATAAATTTTCCAAATAAGTCGACTATCGAATTGTGAAGTTGAAATCATTGTGAGAAAGACAGCTGCGCCAAAGTAAAAGGCTGCCGGCCCCACTGTAAAATTAATAATCTGCCCCCGCGTAACAAGTGACATCATTAACGCAAGAACGAATAAATCAAGCATGGACCAACGTCCGATAAAGTGTACGGTATGTAATAAGCGCATTTGCCATTTAATAGAGTGTTGCCATTTAAAGTGAATGCAGGCAAGTAAATATAGCATAATTAAAATTTTACTAATTGGCACAAAAATACTGGCAAAAAATACAACAAAGGCAACAAAATAGCTTTTCATTTCAATGAATGAAATTACACCAGACATCAACGTGTCCTCGCTTAAAACCCCAGTCAGATAAATACCGGATATCGGCAATAGGTTTGCCGGAAAAAGCATAATAATGCCGGCAATCAAGGTTGCCCAAGTACGCTGTAATTTTATTGATTCGGGGAGATCTAAGCGTGAATCACAACGAGGGCAAATATGTCGGTTATTTATCAATTTTATATCTGAATGAGGAAACGAATAATTGCAAGCTGTGCATAATTCGGTTTTATCTTCCGTGGTTAAAAGCATTTTCTTGTGTTCGGGATAAAATTCGTCCCATAATTCGTTCAGATTAATTTTGATAAACAATAATGTAGTTAAAAGAGCGGTAAATATAAATGCGAGTAAATAGACATCAATTTCCAATGTCGCATATTCGCGCACTTTAAACATTGATACGCCGAGTGCTACGAGATAAACATCAAACATCACCCAGGGCTTAATGTAGCTTAAAAAAAGTAATACATTACGTGGACGCATACTAAGTAGTTTAGCGAACCATAACATTAAAACCAAGAGAGCAAAAGAAATCGGCATTAAGACGGCGCAGATAAATACTAAAAAAGCCGTATATTGGTAGCCTGAGGTAGCCATTTTCCAGATTCCTTCCCATACGGAGGCATCCACTTTTACACCAAGTAAATCAATGCTTAACAGAGGGAATTTTAAGGCAAAGGGCATTAAAATAAGAATCGAGAGTGCAATCATCGCACAGCGATGTAACGACCAACGGTTTGTTGTATTTAATATATGATGACAACGAGGGCACTCTGCATGTTCATTTTCGGGCAACGGATAAGGCACCGAGACGACTTTATCGCATTCACTGCAACGAGTGATTTTATTGTGAATGTTTGCAAGATTCGGTGTAGTCGCCATAATAATGTTTTTTGCTATACAAAGTGCGGTCAAAAAGGGTTGATTATTCTATCCTTATTCCTCTGCGTTTGTGAAGTTTAAATGAACAAACGTTTATTAAAATTGATAGCGTAACAAATAACTTGTTCCCTAAACTTACTTGGAACATTGTCAACCCTTATAAAAGTGCGATAAACTATGTAAGTTTTTTATTTCAATCCTAGGACAAAAAATGACAGATGCCCAACTTGATGTTCAACAAGCTGAAAAAATATCATCAAATCCACAAAAATTGACGAATAATAAGGAAATTATTGCTTATTTAGCAGAAAAATTTCCACTTTGTTTTATTTTAGAAGGTGAGGCAAAACCGTTAAAAATCGGTTTGTTCCAAGATTTAGCCGAAGCCTTAAAGGAAGATGAGAGGGTAAGTAAAACACAATTACGCCATGCACTTCGCCAATATACATCGAACTGGCGTTATTTACACGGTTGTCGCGAGGGGGCGGAACGTGTGGATTTGTATGGCAACCCGGCGGGAGTATTGGAAGCTGAACATGTTGCACATGCGGCGGAGCAACTCGCTGAAGCAAAAGCAAAATTTGCTGAGAAACGCAAAGCAGAATTGGTGGCAAAAAAAGCGCAACAAAAACGTCAACCGCGTCGCCAAAATAATTTGAAGTCGACACGTAAACCAAAAGTTGAATTAAGTGCGGTTGATTTGTCCACACTTTCTAAAGGTTCAGCAGTTAAAGTAAAAGTAGGCGATCGTGCTAAGAAAGGTATCATTGTTGAAGTGTTAAAAGATTCCGCTCGTGTAGAACTTGAAAATGGCTTAGTAATGAATATCACGGCTGATCGTTTATTCGCATAATTACAATATTGATATTTTATCGGGAAAGATTAAATGAAATTGATAATGACCAAAAGTATTTTAGCTACTGCTATATTAAGTGCATTGTTCCTTCACTCTAATTTGGGGTTTGCTGTCGAATCTAAGTTGAAGTTAAGCGATATTCAAATTCCTTCAGCAACGGAAGAAAATCAGCTGGCGACAAAACGTGCAACAACACGCTTAACGCAGTCTCATTATCGAAAATTTCAGCTTGACGATGCCTTTTCCGAGAAGATATTTGATCGTTATATCAAAAGTTTGGATTATAGCCGGAATACTTTTCTACAATCGGATATCGATGAATTACGTCAGAAGTATGGTGCGCTGTTGGATGATCAGCTAAACCAAGGTGATCTTTCAGCCGCCTTTGCAATTTATGATTTGATGATGAAACGTCGTTATGAACGTTATGCCTATGCGCTTTCATTGTTAGATAAAGAACCGAATTTAAACGGTAAAGATCAAATTGAAATTGACCGTGAGAAAGCGGATTTTCCTAAAACGGAAGAAGAGGCAAACCGTCTTTGGGAAGAACGTGTAAAAAATGATGTGATCAATTTAAAACTAAAAGATAAAAAATGGTCGGAAATTAAAAACAAACTGGCAAAACGCTATAATTTAGCAATTCGCCGTTTAACGCAAACGAAAGCAGACGATATTGTTCAGGTGTATTTAAATGCTTTTGCACGTGAAATTGATCCGCATACCAGTTATCTCTCACCACGTACTGCAAAAAGTTTTAACGAAAGTATGAATCTTTCATTAGAGGGGATCGGCGCAACACTGCAATCAGAGGATGATGAAACCAGCATTAAATCGCTTGTTCCCGGTGCGCCGGCGGAGCGTAGTAAAAAATTAAAAGCCGGCGATAAAATTATTGGTGTTGGACAGGAAAAAGGTGAAATCGAGGATATAGTTGGTTGGCGTCTAGAAGATATTGTTGACAAAATTAAAGGCAAAAAAGGTACGAAAGTTCGTCTTGAGATAGAACCTGCCAAAGGTGGAAAATCACGTATTATTACCCTCGTGCGCGATAAAGTACGTATTGAAGATCAAGCCGCTAAATTAACCGTTGAGAAAGTCGATGGTGAAAATATCGGGATAATTAAAATTCCAAGTTTCTACATCGGTTTAACGAAAGATGTAAAAAAACTATTGCTTCAGGCTGAGAAAAAACATGTTAAAGGCTTGATTGTGGATTTACGTGAGAACGGCGGCGGGGCGTTAACTGAAGCTGTGGCATTGAGTGGTTTATTTATTACCGACGGTCCTGTGGTGCAAGTTCGTGATGCTTACCAGCGTATCCGCGTACACGAAGACGATGATCGTTCCGAGCAATATAAAGGGCCGTTATTGGTCATGATTAACCGTTTTAGTGCCTCCGCTTCAGAAATTTTTGCTGCGGCGATGCAAGATTATAATCGCGGTATTATTATCGGACAAAATACTTTCGGTAAAGGAACCGTGCAGCAAAGTCGCTCTCTAAATTTTATTTATGACTTAGATCAAACTCCTTTAGGTATTTTGCAATATACTATCCAAAAATTTTACCGTATTAACGGTGGGTCCACACAATTGAAAGGCGTTTCTGCGGATATTCGGTTTCCTGAAATTATTGATGCGAAAGAATATGGTGAAGAAAAAGAAGATAATGCACTTCCTTGGGATAAAATTCCTGCTTCAGCTTATTCTGAAACAGGCAATGTACGCCAATATATTTCAGAATTAGAGAAAAAACATCAAGTCCGTATTGAGAAAGACCCCGAGTTTATTGCGTTGAATGAAGAATTAAAGATTCGTGACGAACGCCGTGATCGCAAATTTATGTCTTTAAATTATCAAGAACGTAAAGCCGAAAATGATAGTGATGATGCGAGACATTTGAAAAATATCAATGATCGTTTTAAACGTGAAGGGAAGAAATTATTAAAAGATATTGATGCTTTGCCAAAGGATTATGAAACACCGGATTTCTTCTTAAAAGAAGCTGAAAAAATGGCTGCGGATTTGGTGAAATTGAATCTAAAACAAGAAAAACCAAATGCGCATGTTCAGCAGGAATCAAATAAAGCAGCGATAAAAAAATAATAAATTTTGACCGCTCTTTGAATAAAGAGCGGTCTGTTTTGTAAATCTTTAAAGGAACTCTTATGTTAAAAGGTACGGTTAAGTTGAGCGCACTGGCCTTATCATTGTCAATGATGGTATCAGGTTGTGCACTGGCGGATTGGGCTAAAGATACGGTTTCACATCCTCCTCCATCGACGGTTGATATGTCGAAACTTTCCCCTGAAGAACGTGCTAAGTTAGAGGCTGAAATCAAAGAGGATCAAGCCCGTTTGGCTGCTGAAAAGCAAGCCATGCTTGAGATGTCGCTTACCCATGAAATCGGTGAGCAAAATTTACAGTTTAAGCCTATTGTTGCAAAACTTTATGCTGATAATAAATATGTTTTACTATGGCAGGATAAATCTGCGGAAAAACAATTTTTGCGAGAATATGCTGCAATGGTTGCGAGTAGTATTTCTAAACGTTCGGCTAAGTCTTTGGAGAATCTAAGTCAAGCAGAGCAGAATGGTGGTTTAACATATGATGTACTTTTGACTGACGCATTTTTGGACTATATGTATTATAGTAAAAATGTGAGTCAGCAGGCGCAACGTTGGCTGTATGGTTCTAATTCATACAAGCCACAGTCACCAAGTGATGAACAAATTCAGCAATGGTTAAGTGCGGTTAAAAATAATGATGTTTTAACTTATGTGGAAGGTTTATCTACTGATAACTCACATTATCGACAAACCATTCAAGCTTTGTCGTCAATGATATCCGATTCGGGTTTAACGCCAACCGGCAAAAAATTAGCGATTAATGCACAACGTTTGCGTGTAATCCCTGATTTTCATAATGGTATTTTGTGAATATCCCAAGCTATCAGTTACAGTATTATCGCGATGGACGATTAGTGTTAGAATCTCGCGTTATTGTAGGGAAAGATCAGCGCCGTACACCTGTTATGTACAGTAAATTAAGTAATGTGGTTGTGAATCCGCCATGGAATGCTCCGACACGTTTGGTTAATGAAGATATTGTTCCAAAATTGAGACGGGATCCGGGTTATGCGGCTGCGCACGGTTATAGTATTCTTGATAGTAAGGGAAATAGCGTTGATCCTTATTCCATTGATTGGAATAAAGTCGGTAAGAATTTTCCTTACCGTATTCGTCAAGCACCGGGTGATAACGCATTAGGTAATTATAAGTTTAATATGCCTAGTTCGGATGCTATTTATTTACACGATACGCCGAATCGCGGTCTTTTCTCACGTAAAGATCGGGCATTAAGTTCAGGATGTGTTCGTGTAGAAAAATCCTCCCAACTTGCCGATATTTTATTAAAAGAAGCCGGTTGGTCGGATAATCGCAAACAAAGCGTTTTAGCAAGTAAGAAAACGACTTCAGCCGATATTCGATCGGATAATCCCGTTTTCTTATATTATGTCACTGCGTGGGTTGAAAACGGTCAAACCAAAGTATTACCAGATATTTACAAATATGATAATGTCATTGGCGATAATGACATTAATTGGAATATCGTAAAAAAATACTTGTAATATTGACCGCACTTTAGTGAACTAAGACTTATCTTTGTAAGTCGAAAAACGAAAGAATAAAATGAGAGAAAATAATGAATAAAATTAATCAAAGCCGACGTAAATGGCTATCTCTGGGAGGGATCGTATTGGGGGCAAGTATTGTGCCTAATACTGTTTTAGCGATGGTTTCTACTGCTAAACCCCGTATTTTAGCACTTCGTAATGTTAATACCGGTGAACGTCTAAGTGGTGTATTTTCACCAAACGGTAGATTGGCAACATCAATGCTGAAAAAACTTGATTACTTTATGCGGGATAAACGAACAAACCAAACTCACAGAATGGATCCGAACTTATTTCTGAAACTTTATCGCATTCAAGCTAGTTTAGGGCTACAAACCGCTGAAATTCAGATTATTTGTGGTTATAGATCTCCTGCTACGAATGCAATGCGTCATCGTCAAAGCCGTGGGGTTGCAAGCAATAGTTACCATGTAAAAGGTCAGGCTGTGGATTTTCGTATTGATGGTACATCATTAGTGAAAATCAAGCAGACGGCAGAAAAACTGAATAACGGCGGGGTAGGATTTTATCCGCGTAGTAATTTTATCCATGTCGATACCGGCTCGGTAAGAACTTGGCGGGGAGTATAAAAGTATTGAAAAATTGACCGCACTTTGGTGCGGTTTTTGTTTATGAGGAAAAAAATGAATATTGAGATTATTCCCGTTACGCCATTTCAACAAAATTGTAGTTTAATTTGGGATGATGAAAAAAATGCCGCTATTGTTGATCCGGGGGGAGAAGCGGAAAAGCTCATTCAACAAATTGAAAAATTCGGAGTTAATTTAAAAGCAATTTTGCTGACCCATGCTCATCTCGATCATGTTGGTGCAGCCGAGCGGATTAAACAACACTTTAATGTGGAAATTTGGGGTTCGCAAGAAAATGACCGGTTTCTCTTCGATAGTCTGCCGGAGCAGGTAGGGCGTTTTGGTTTACCGAATATTAAACCATTTTTACCGGATCGCTGGTTGAATGAGGGCGATGTAGTTGAGATTGGGGATTTTCGATTTGATATTTTGCACTTACCCGGTCATACTCCCGGTCATATTGGATTCATTGAGCAAGCGAAAAAAGTAGCTTTTACCGGAGATGTATTGTTTCAGGGAAGTGTAGGAAGAACTGATTTTCCTCAAGGGAGCCATGAACAGCTTATTTCTTCTATCCGTGAGAAACTATTTAAACTTCATGATGATATGATCATTGTTGCCGGGCATGGTCCTTATACCACTATTGGGCGTGAAAAAGCCACTAATCCTTTCTTAACGTAAAAAATAAAGGCACATTTTCGTGCCTTTATTTGAAATAACTACATTTTTTCAACGGTTTTAATACCTAACAAATCTAATCCTTGTTTTAAAGTTCTTTCTGTTAATAAAGCCAGTTTTAAACGGCTTAACTTAATCGTTTCATCTTCCGAATTTAGAATTGGACAGTGTTCGTAGAACGAAGAAAATACACCGGCTAATTCATATAAATAGCCACAAATGACATGCGGTGTACCTTCTCTGCCAACGGTTTGTACAGCTTCTTCAAATTGTAAAAGCTTGATAGCAAGGGAACGCTCTTTTTCATCATTTAATATTAACGGAGCCTTGTAAAGTGCGGTTAAATCCACCTGAGTTTTGTTGAAGATTGAACGAATACGCGTGTAGGCATATTGCATATAAGGCGCAGTGTTGCCCTCGAAACTGAGCATATTATCCCAATCAAATACATAATCTGTGGTGCGGTTTTTGGAAAGATCCGCATATTTTACCGAGCCAATTCCCACCGCCTCGGCAACAGTCGCTTTTTCGTCATTAGACAAATTATTGCTTTTTTCGTTAATTAATATTGTCGCCCGGTCAATTGCCTCATCTAATAAATCTGCTAATTTTACTGTTCCGCCGCTACGGGTTTTGAATGGCTTTCCATCTTTCCCTAGCATCATTCCGAAATTTTTGTGCTCTAATGAAAAGCTATCAGGCACATAACCCGCTTTACGGGTAATCAGCCATGCCTGTTGCATATGCTGGCTTTGGCGAGTATCGGAAAATACCAATGCCCGATCGGCTTTTAATGTTTCATAACGGTATTTTGCCGCAGCGATGTCGGTAGTCGTATAAAGGAATCCTCCGTCTTTTTTCTGTACGATGACCCCCATTGGTTCGCCTTCTTTATTTTTGAATTCATCTAAATATACGACAAGCGCACCATCGTCTTCGACTGCCAATCCTTGTTTTTTTAAATCCTCGACAATGCCGGGTAACATTGGATTATAAAGGCTTTCGCCCATTACATCTTTTTCCGTTAAGGTGACGTTCAGACGATCATAATTATGCTGATTCTGTTGCATAGTGATGTCCACTAATCGTTTCCACATAGAACGGCAATATTCGTCTCCACTTTGCAGTTTCACCACATAATTACGGGCTTTCTCAGCAAATTTTTCATCTTCATCATAGTGTTTTTTAGCTTCTCGATAGAATGCTTCCAAATCCTGCAATTCCATTTCACTTGCGTTTTCGTTTTGCATTTTTTCAAGATAAGCAATTAACATCCCGAACTGGGTTCCCCAGTCTCCCACATGGTTGGCACGAATCACCTTGTGTCCTAGAAATTCAAGCGTACGAGCCACGGCATCGCCAATAATTGTTGAGCGTAAGTGGCCGACATGCATTTCCTTGGCTACATTAGGTGAAGAGTAGTCAATCACAACGGTTTGTTTATCTACGGTTTGAATACCTAAATTAGATTGGCTGAGTGTGTGAGAAATTTGTTCTGCGATCCAGTTTGAATTTAAGAAAATATTAATAAAGCCGGGGCCGGCAATTTCTAATTTTTCTACAATATCCGAGAGATTAGCATTCATTAATACATTTTGTGCAAATTCACGTGGAGCTAAATTCATTTTTTTTGCTGCAGCCATAATACCGTTTGCCTGGTAGTCACCAAATTGGGGTTTTCCAGACTGGCGTACGAGTGCGTCACAAGATTCGTCAGCACCTACTGCTATCATCGCTTGTTTAATTTTATCAGATAAAATAGATTGAATATTCACGCTTTTTCCTGTGTTTAAATTGAATATTAAAAATAATAGATTATGATAGCGTTCTTTATTGATTTCTCAAAGGGAGAATATGAAATTAAACGAAAATCTAATCGAACTTGAAGAAGAATTAGAGGATTTTGAGCGAAAAATTCAAGAACTTGCGAATATGATGGAGATTAATTTGTCTGATTATGAAATCGATCATCTTGCTTTGCGGGTAAATAGTGAACAAAAAGCCAAAAATTGGCTGACACATTTATTAAAGTGCGGTAGAATCCTGTCCGATGACATTATTAATGGGCGGTCTATCTATTTAATTCAATTAGAAAAGCCTCTTGCCTTTGCTGGGCGATTTATTGATGTTATTGAGTTACCGTTTCCTAAAAATAAACAATATCCTCAAGAAACTTGGGAGCATATTGAGATTGTTGTTCCTTTTCTTGCAGGTGAACAGACTGAAGATTGGGTCGAACGAATCAATAAACAATTTTTATGGCAACGATTATCCAAATTAACAACAAAAGTGAGTGAACCTAAAGCAGAAGGGGAACGTTTACCAAATCCTTCTATTGCAGTTAGTTTCGTTGATAAAAGCGAAAACTATACTTGTATTAAGATTCACCCTTACTCTATTAAAAAAATACTCGAGGTTTAGCACAATGAAAAAAGTGACTTTAGCATTAACAGTTTTATTAAGCTTAGGCTTAGCCGCCTGTTCATCAAATAATCAAAAAGATGAAAGTGCGTATAAAGGTCAAGTAATTTTTAGTGAAATGAAAGGTGAAAACCTTCAATTAACCATTCGTAAAAATGATTGTTCTTACAAAGTTGAAGGTGAAACAGAAACTGTTACTCACGCGTATGATTCAACTTTAGTTGTTGGTGCTTGTGTGAAAGTATCTGATAATGGTAACGGCTTAAAAAATATTTCTACTTGGTCTCCAAGAAATCCGATTTAATTTATAAGTTATAAGGTTGGTTAATTATGAAAAAAATAGCAGTGGCATTAGTACTTGCTGTTATATTCAGTGTAACAGGTTGTGCAAATACTGATATTTTTAGTGGTGATGTTTACTCTGCTGATCAGGCAAAAGAAGCTCGTTCAATTAGTTACGGCACCTTAGTTTCTATTCGTCCGGTAAAAATTCAAGCGGATACTCAGGGAGTAATCGGTACTGTCGGCGGTGGTGTACTTGGTGGTGTAGCAGGTAGTGCAATCGGTGGTGGTCGTGGTCAAGCGATCGCTACGGCTGTAGGGGCGATTGCCGGTGCTATAGCAGGTAGTAAAGTTGAAGAAAAAGCGAGCCAAGTTAATGCGGCGGAGCTTGTAATTAAAAAAGATGACGGAAAAAGCATTGTTGTAGTGCAAAAAGCAGATCCTAAATTTGTCGCTGGGAAAAGAGTGCAAATTGTAGGTGGTTCATCACTTAATGTTTCTGTAATTAACTAATGGATTCTATTTTATGTAAAAAGCGAACATCACGTTCGCTTTTTTTAGTTTTTTAAAAAAACAGTCTAATATTTCCCGTACTTATTTAATCTCTTATACAAATTTTTTCAAATTCTTCAAAGAATGTTGGAAAAGTTTTTGTCGTACATTGAGGATCAAGAATAGTAACAGCTGTGTCTGAAAGTACAACGAGAGCAAAACACATTGCCATACGATGATCATTATAGGTCGCAATATTCGCATGTTGAAATTTATTTAATGGAAGAGGCTGAATGTGAATAAAATCTTCTCCTTCTTCAACTTCTGCTCCGATTTTTCTTAATTCAGTCGCCATTGCGCTGAGACGATCAGTTTCTTTCACGCGCCAATTATAAATATTGCGAATAGTTGTTTCACCTTCAGCAAAAAGTGCGGTTATTGCTATGGTCATTGCAGCATCAGGGATATGGTTCATATCCATATCAATTCCGTGAAGTTTGGATTTTTCCACCTGAATAAAATCAGCGCCCCAAGTTACCTTAGCTCCCATTTTTTCTAATACTTCAGCAAATAAACGATCGCCTTGTATAGAATTTTTTCCAATACCCGTGATTTTTACTTTGCCTTTGATAGCTGCAGCTGCTAAAAAGTAAGAGGCGGAAGAAGCATCTCCTTCTACTAAATATGTACCGGGAGAAAGATAAGATTGATTACCTTGAATACGGAAAGTCTTGTATTTGTAGTTTTTTACATCTATACCGAAATCTTTCATCATTGCTAATGTGATATCAATATAGGGCTTAGAAACTAACTCGCCAATTACTTCAATTTCCGTATCATTCTCAGCAAGGGGAGCCGTCATTAAAAGTGCGGTCAGAAATTGAGATGAAATTGAACCGTCAATTTTTATTTTTCCGCCCTTTATGCCGCGATTTCGAATTGCAAGGGGAGGATAACCCTCGTTTTCCAAATAATGTATGTGAGCACCAGCTTGGTGAAGCGCATCAACTAAATGGCGAATGGGGCGTTCTTTCATTCGGGGTTCACCGGTAAGAATTACTTCACCCTCTGTTTCACCTTTCAAACAAAGTGCTGCAGTTAACGGGCGCATGGCTGTGCCAGCATTACCAAGAAAAAGTGAAATTCCGCTTCGAATATTAAATACGCCGTCCAAACCTTCAATTTCACAGGAGGTTTTATCCTCAGAAAGTTGGTAATTGACTCCGAGTGCTTTGAGGGCGTTCAACATATGACGAATGTCATCACTATCGAGCAAATTAGTAACTTTTGTTGTGCCTTTAGCTAATGCCGCCAGAAGCAGAGCTCGGTTAGATAAACTTTTTGAACCGGGAAGGTTAATTGTGCCTTCAACCGCTTTAATTGGCATGAGAGTAATTGATTCCATTACAACACCACTGTTTTGTTTTTATAAACAAAAATTCTATCATGTAGAGCCAGATCGAGCGCTCGGCTGAGAACCGTTTTTTCTACGTCTCGACCGGCACGCATCATGGCATCTGCGTTATAAGTATGATCTACATTAATCACATTTTGCATAATGATTGGGCCTTGATCCAACTCATTATTGATGAAGTGTGCGGTAGCACCAATAATTTTTACGCCTCGTTCATAGGCTTGATGGTAGGGTTTTGCTCCAATAAATGCAGGCAAGAAAGAGTGATGAATGTTAATTACTTTGTTTGGATAGCGCTCTACGAACTTAGGATTGAGAACTCGCATATATTTGGCTAATACAATATAATCCGGAGCGTATTCGTCAATTTTTATCGAAAGTAATTTATCATGCTCAACACGGGTTAAACCCTCATGGCTAATGTAATGAAATGGAATATTAAAACGCTCGACCAATTCCCGTAAATTATCATGATTGCCAATAACTGCAACGATTTCTACATCCAGTGCGCCGTAATAATTTTTCATTAAAATATCACCAAGACAATGAGCTTCTTTTGTGACTAAAATGATAATACGCTTACGTTTTGAGCTAATTAATCGACAATTTGTTCCTTTCGGTAAACTATATTTGAGATCTTCAAGTAAAGTTGTCTCGTTAAAAATCCCTTCAAGTTCCGTACGCATAAAGAAATGTTTTGTTTCAAAATCAACAAATTCATTATTATGTAAAATGTTTAATTGGTGTTTATAACAAATATTTGTAATCTTAGAGATTAACCCTTTATCATCGGGACAATCGGTAAGAAGTATTTTCTTTTCGATCATAGTGTTAATGTTTTTATTACGAATAAAAGAGAACCCATAAAGATATATGGGTTCTTTAGAGAGAAGAAATAATTAAATTTCAAAGTCGGATAAAGATTTACCGGCATCCAATGCCTTTTGAATTACGTTTGGAGTGCGTCCCTGCCCTGTCCAAGTTTTTTGCTCCCCATTTTCAGTGGTGTATTTATATTTCGCAGGGATCGGTTTACGCTTTTTACGAGAACCCGATGAGAAAGTACCGATAATAGCTTGCAATTCCTCAGCAGTAATTCCTTCCTGTTTAATTAATTCTTTATATTTTGCAATACGTGCCTTACGTTCAATTTCTGCTTGTTGAATTTCTTCCATTTGTACACGTTTTTCAGCAATCGCTTCTTCAAATTTTTTTAATGCATTTTCAGCTTGTTCTAATGTTAAATCACGTACTGCTGCACGAATACTGTGACGGTTAGTAAATATTTTGATTAAGTCAGCCATAACAAACCTCTATTTTATGATGTGTAAATATAAACTACAGACGGCTTATAATAACGAAATTAACTTATAAGGTAAATGTTAAATTTAAATAAAATTAAGCTAAATAATATGATGAACCTTATTTTAAATGTTCATTATGGTTATTTCCTCATTATAGGTTCTTGATAAATTGAGGTAATTTACAGAATTTATTAGATTTTTTTTCAGTTTTCATGTAATCTTCCAAGTCCTTACAAAGTAGAGGTGCGATTACTATAAGTATTTTTTCCGAGTGGATAGCGATGACGAAAAAGGAAGGGAGTAGTTGCCGAAATCAGTTAAAAGTCGTTTTAACTGGTTGGTGGCGTATCTGAAAGGAACGTCACTGTCATAGTGAATAACTATGGAGCGCTACGGTTAGTGAGGGAAGCTTGTCCCATTTTCTGCCGTTGTCTCCGTTAATTTTAGGTGTAATTTAATGGAACTTATCGATTATTCTTCTTCAATTTGGTCTATTTCTCCCGCATCACTGGCTATTATGTTGGCGATTGCAACACGTCGAGTATTAGTTTCCCTGAGTACAGGGATTATAGTTGGTGCATTGATGCTTAATAACGCTTCAATTTTACCTACTCTTATTTATCTAAAAGATAACATTATCTCCTTGGTGTACAGTGATGGCGTAATTAATTCAAATATGAATATCGTTCTTTTTTTACTTTTGCTTGGTGTTTTAACCGCACTTTTAACGGTATCTGGTAGTAACCATGCATTTGTGGAATGGGCTCAAAAGCGGATTAAGGCACGCCGTGGTGCAAAATTATTAGCTGCATCTTTGGTTTTTGTAACATTTATTGATGATTATTTTCATAGCCTTGCAGTGGGGGCTATTGCCCGTCCTGTTACCGATCGTTTCAAGGTATCTCGTGCAAAATTAGCTTATATCCTCGATTCTACTGCCGCACCGATGTGTGTGATGATGCCGGTTTCAAGTTGGGGGGCTTATATTATTACCTTGGTGGCAGGTTTATTAACGACTTATTCCATTACTGAATATACGCCAATTGGGGCATTTGTGGCAATGAGCGCAATGAATTACTATGCGATCTTTGCATTACTTATGGTATTTTTTGTTGCTTATTTCTCATTTGATATTGGTTCTATGGCACGTCATGAAAAAGCGGCAATGGCACGAGAAAATCAGGAGGCGGAAGACGAATCGGGCGCAAAAGGGCACGTTCGGAATCTTGTGTTCCCTATTTTGGTTTTAATCGTAGTTACGATTTCAATAATGATGTATACCGGTGGGCAAGCGCTTGCTAAAGCCGGTTCACCGTTCTCTGTATTGGGGGCTTTTGAAAATACAAATGTTGGAATTTCTCTTGTCGTAGGGGGAGTAAGTGCGGTCATTATATCAACAGTTTTGATTATCTCAGACGGTCAGATAAATTTTGCCGAGTATGTACGTGCATGGAAACTCGGTATTAAATCTATGACGGGTGCAATTGCAATTTTATTTTTTGCTTGGACAATCAATAAAATTGTGGGTGATATGCAAACGGGCAAATATTTATCCTCTCTGGTTTCTGATAATATTCCTGTTCAATTTTTGCCTGTTATTTTATTTATTCTTGCTTCGGTAATGGCCTTTTCTACAGGTACAAGTTGGGGAACATTTGGTATTATGCTACCTATCGCAGCCTCAATGTCAATGAATGTTGCACTGGAATTAATGTTGCCTTGTCTTTCCGCAGTAATGGCTGGAGCAGTATGTGGTGATCACTGTTCGCCAGTTTCAGATACAACGATTCTTTCCTCTACTGGGGCAAAATGTAATCATATGGACCATGTCACAACACAATTACCTTATGCCTTAACTGTTGCAACAGCAAGTTGCATCGGTTATATCACAGTTGGTTTTACAGAATCTGGCATGGCTGGGTTTGTTGTAACTGCAGTGTCTTTAGTTATACTCATTTTTATCGTGAAAAAACGTTAAAAATGTGATCCAGTTCAAAAAAGTAAACAAAAAATAAAATTTTACTATTTTTATAAAATGCGACATAAAGTCGCATTTTTTTATATTTTTAATAAATTTATTTTATTTTATTTTATGTTTTTGTTATTTGTTGGTTTTTTATTTTGTTAAATTTGGGTTTCTATGTTGGGAGGGTATCTGGACAAAGATTTTTTTGACAGTATGATAAAACAAATCAAGAAAAATATCTGTTAATAATCAATTAAAGTGCGGTCAATTTTAGGAGGGAATTATGAAGAAATTATCTGGTGCTGAAATGGTAGTGCAATCACTACGTGATGAAGGGGTAGAGTATTTGTTTGGCTATCCGGGGGGCGCAGTACTCGATATTTATGATGCGATTCATACCCTTGGCGGAATTGAACACATTCTTGTACGTCATGAACAAGCCGCTGTTCATATGGCAGATGGTTATACACGTGCAACAGGCAAGGTAGGTTGTGTATTAGTCACATCAGGTCCCGGTGCTACTAATGCCATAACCGGTATTGCCACCGCTTATGCGGATTCCGTGCCGATGGTGGTGATTTCAGGACAAGTGATGAGCCATTTAATTGGTAGCGATGCTTTCCAAGAGTGTGATATGGTAGGGATTTCTCGTCCTGTAGTAAAACACAGTTTTATTGTAAAAAAAGCGGAAGATATTCCCGAAATAATCAAAAAGGCATTTTATATTGCATCAACAGGTCGTCCTGGCCCTGTTGTTGTTGATATTCCAAAAGATACTGTAAATCCAAATCATAAATTCCCTTATGAATATCCAAAATCTGTTGAAATGCGTTCTTATAACCCAACGGTGAATGGGCATAAAGGGCAGATTAAAAAAGCATTAAAAGCCTTATTAGTGGCAAAGAAACCCATTTTATTTGTGGGGGGCGGGGCGATTGCCGCCGAATGTAGCGAGGAATTAACCCAGTTAGCACAGCGTTTGAATTTGCCGGTTACCTCTTCTTTAATGGGGTTAGGTACTTATCCGGGAAGCGATAAACAATTTTTAGGCATGTTGGGTATGCACGGAACCTATGAAGCTAATAATGCTATGCATGAAAGTGATTTGATCTTAGGGATTGGCGTACGTTTTGATGATCGTACAACAAATAACCTCGACAAATACTGCCCGTATGCAAAAGTGATTCAAATTGACATCGATCCGGCATCTATTTCTAAAAATGTGAAAGTGGCAATTCCGATTGTAGGTAGTGCGAAGAATGTATTGACGGAGTTTTTAAGTTTATTAGGAGAAGAAGGGGGAAACCACCCGCAAAATTATCTTGAGGACTGGTGGAAACAGATTAATAAATGGAAAGAGAAAAACTGTTTGGATTTCGACCGCACTTCGAGTGTGATTAAGCCTCAACAAGTAATGGAGGCTGTTTATCGAATTACTAACGGAGAGGCTTATGTTGCTTCGGATGTAGGACAGCATCAAATGTTTGCAGCGTTACATTACCCATTTAATAAGCCTCGTCACTGGATTAACTCAGGCGGATTAGGCACAATGGGATTTGGTTTACCGGCTGCGTTAGGAGCAAAACTTGCCCAACCTAATGCTACGGTTGTTTGTGTTACCGGTGATGGCAGTATCCAGATGAATATTCAGGAACTTTCTACTGCAACCCAATATGGTATTCCTATTGTTATTATTTGTTTGAATAATCATTTCTTAGGTATGGTGAAACAATGGCAAGATTTGATTTATTCGGGTCGTCATTCACAAACCTATATGAATTCTTTACCGGATTTTGTGAAATTGACAGAATCTTACGGACACGTAGGAATTAAGATTACTGCGCCGGATGAGTTGGAAAGTAAATTAGAAGAGGCTTTTAATCTTAAAAACAAACTAGTATTTGTCGACATCAATGTTGATGAAAGTGAACACGTTTATCCTATGCAAGTGCGTGGTGGAGCAATGAATGAAATGATTTTAGGTAAAACAAAAGGGGAGAATGAATAATGCGTAGAATTTTGTCTGTTTTATTAGAAAATGAGTCCGGTGCGTTATCACGAGTAGTGGGTTTATTCTCTCAACGTGCATTCAATATTGAAAGCCTTACAGTTGCACCAACGGATGATCCCACTCTATCACGGATGACTATTGAAGCTGTGGGGGATGAACAAGTGCTTGAGCAAATTGAAAAACAACTACATAAGCTGATTGATGTATTTAAAGTGATCAATTTAAGTGATCATGAACATGTTGAACGTGAAGTTTTACTGGTAAAAATCCGCGCAACAGGGGCATCTCGTGATGAAATTAAACGTCTTACCGATATTTTCCGTGGTCAGATTGTGGATGTCACGCCTAAATCTTATACGGTTCAACTAACCGGTACAAAGGATAAGTTGGATGCTTTTGTTGCTGCAGTGAAGGAAGAAACAACACTGCTTGAAATTGTTCGTTCAGGGTTGATTAGCCTTTCCCGTGGTGAGAAAAATATTCTTTAATTTACTCTTTTGATTAATGAAAAAATCTGTACTCATAATGAGTACAGATTTTTATACTTAGTTGTACTGAGTGCCGGATTTATTGTATTTAAGCTACTTATTCCGCCGGAAGTGAAGTAGACGTTTTAAATGAAAAATACAGATAAATAGAGGAGTTTTTAGATATTTGATACTAAAAAGGAAGCAAATAGAGCTTCCTTTTTAGGAGTAGATTAATTCACTATTTTTGTCGCATTGCTGGGAAGAGGATAACATCGCGAATAGAAGGCGCATTTGCATAAAGCATCGCTAGACGGTCGATTCCTAAGCCTTCTCCCGCAGTTGGCGGTAAACCATGCTCTAATGCAACAACAAAGTCTTCGTCCTTAAACATAGCTTCATCGTCCCCTGCCTCTTTTGCTGCAACTTGAGCATCAAAGCGTTCATTTTGGTCTTCTGCGTCGTTTAATTCTGAAAAACCATTGCCGATTTCACGTCCGCCGATAAATAACTCAAAGCGGTCGGTGACGTCCGGATTTTCATCGTTGCGACGGGCAAGAGGTGAAATTTCTGCAGGATGCGCCATTAAGAAAGTCGGCTGAATTAAATGGTGTTCCGCTACTTCCTCAAAAATTGCATTGACAATACTGCCTAATCCCCAAGATTTTTGTACCTCAATACCTAAACGTTCGGCGGTAGCTTTGGCTCGGTCGAAATCATATAAATCTTCTTTTACAATGCCTTTGTCTGCACCGTATTTGATGGTTGCATCATGTAACGTAATACGTTCGAACGGTTTGCCAAAGTCAAATTCGTATTCACCGTATTTCACGATAGTTGTGCCAAGGATATCAATGGCTAGTTTGCGTAATAATTCTTCGGTATTGTCCATTAAGTCATGGTAATCCGCATAGGCTTGATAGTATTCAAGCATAGTAAATTCCGGATTATGGCGAACGGAAACCCCTTCGTTACGGAAGTTACGATTTAATTCGAACACGCGTTCAAAACCGCCAACTACTAAACGTTTTAAATAAAGTTCCGGCGCAATACGCAAATACATATCCACATCGAGGGCATTATGATGTGTGACGAAAGGACGTGCTGATGCACCGCCTGGAATCACTTGCAACATTGGAGTTTCTACTTCCATGAAACCTTTTGAGATGAAATATTCACGAATTCCTGCTACGACTTTTGATCTAATGATAAAAGCACGTCGGGATTCTTCATTGGAAATTAAATCCAAATAACGTTGGCGATAACGCATTTCTTGGTCGGTTAAACCGTGGAATTTATCTGGCAACGGGCGAAGCGCCTTAGTTAATAATTGAACTTCAGTTGCTTTAATAGTCAGCTCTCCGGTTTTGGTTTTAAATAACGTTCCTTTAACTCCGACAATATCGCCTAAATCCCACTGACCGACGTCATCTTTATAAACTCCTTCCCGGAGGTTATCTTGCGCCACATAAAGTTGAATTTTACCGCTCATATCCTGTAACGTGATAAATGTTGCTTTACCCATTGTTCGGCGAGTCATAATACGGCCGGCAACGGTGACTTCAATATTTTTTTCTTTTAGTGTTTCACCCTCTTCCGACTCGTATTTATGACGTAAATCTTGTGCCAGCGAATCGCGGCGGAATTGGTTTGGAAAAGCATTACCTTTAGCACGTAAGGCGGCTAATTTTTCACGACGAACGAGCATTTCGCCCTGAAGATCAAGTTCTGGGATTTGTGGTTCTGACATATTGAATCTCCTATATAGTTGTTGGATTGATTATATCCGATTTATCAAGTGAACAAAACAATCACTTCTTTCATCTTCTTATAATTCAGTTTAGTTCCGGTTGAATATTAATCATTTTTTTCTTCTGTCTAACTAAGCTTCTCTCTATCTTATCATAAGTTAAATTAATTTCTAACTTTAAATTATCAGTAAAGGTTATGATCAAGATCAATGTTAAGTTTATCTAATTGATATAGTATTTGATTAGCTAATCTGATTTTGTTGTGTTGGCTACTAAAAATAATACACATTAAAATGTAAGGAGGAGATGAATGACGTCATCTAAAAAAATAGGACTCTTTACCTGTATTGCGGTAGTTGCAGGTAACATGATGGGAAGTGGAATTGCTTTGCTTCCCGCTGGGCTTGCCAAAATAGGATCGATTTCTATTATTGGCTGGATTATTGCTACTATTGGGGCATTAGCATTAGCTTATGTATTTGCAAGGCTAAGTACGAAAAACCCACAAGAGGGAGGGCCTGTTGCCTATGCAGGCGAAATTTCTCCACTACTGGGGTATCAAACCTCAATTATGTATTATCACGCCAATTGGATTGGCAATCTTGCCATTGCTATCACGGCGATTGCTTATTCTTCAGTATTTTTTCCCATTCTTAATCAGCCGATTCCGGCGGCAATTGCAGTTATCGCTGTAGTTTGGTTATTCACCTTTGTGAATTTATTGGGGGGAGCTTGGGTAAGTAAATTAACATCTATCGGACTAATCCTTGTTTTAATTCCTGTGGTTGGTACAGCAATTTTTGGCTGGGCTTGGTTTGATATGAATATTTACCAAACTAACTGGCTTGCAGATCCAACGGTTGATTCATCTAAATCTATTATCAATTCCGTATTGTTATGTTTGTGGGCCTTTGTTGGTGTGGAATCCGCTTCTGTAAGCAGTGGGTTAGTAAAAAATCCGCAACGTACTGTACCACTGGCTACCTTGTTAGGAACGGCTGTTGCAGGAATTATTTACATTTCAGCATCACAGGCAATTTCGGGTATGTTCCCAAATGGAGAAGTTGCACAATCTGGTGCGCCTTTTGCTCTTAGCTCGGCAAAAATGGTGGGAGATTGGGTAAAACCTTTTGTTTCTGCTTTTACCGCTATTGCTTGTTTAACTTCTTTGGGATCTTGGATGATGTTGGTCGGACAGGCCGGCTTGCGTGCCGCCAAAGATGGTAATTTTCCGGCTATTTTTGCGCAAGTTGATAACAATAACGTTCCAAGAAAAGGTCTAATCATTGCATCAACAATGATGACTATTTTAATGGTGCTCATCACTATTGTAAGTGCTAGTGGATCGAATGCGGCAGATTTATTCACTCAATTAACTAGCATTGCGGTAATGCTCACTATGTTCCCTTATTTCTATTCGGCAATTAACTTAATCCGCTTTGAGGGAATGACCACCAAAAGCACTATCAGTCTTGTTGCTTCCATATTAGCGATTTTATTTTGTTTTATCGCCTTAGCGGGAGCAGAGAAATATCAAATTACAGCCACAGTATTAGTTTCCCTCACCATTTTTGCTTTCTATGCCAAGAAACTTGGCAACAATCCAGCCAATAAGTAAGTAAAGGAGTTTAATATGAAAACTATCGTCATCGGTTACAATAAAGCAACGTATCACACTAAATCTCTAACACATTGTTTACAGCAACAGAACTATCAAGTACTTGAGGTATGTTTGAGATCGGAATTATTAAATTTGATTAAGAATAATACCCGAATTGTGGCTGTACTACTTAATATGGATTTCTTCAACGATGATTTTTTTAGCCAAGAGCTAGTGAAGAAAATGAATATGATTAATGAAAACTTACCTATTTTCTTGTTAAAAGACTCGGAAAATGATGAGGAGTTGGATTTTGAAAGTTTAGAAAATAATGTGCAATACATCGAAAGCAATCTTTATTCGGCGCAGGATATTCTGCATAAAATTGAAAAAGCGATAACAAATTACTTAGATAAAATTACTCCACCCTTAACTAAAGCCCTGTTTAAATATGTTGATGAGGGTAAATACACCTTCTGTACACCTGGACATATGGGGGGGACGGCATTTCAAAAATCACCAATAGGCACGGTTTTCTATGATTTCTTCGGTGAAAATACCTTGAAATCTGATATTTCTATTTCAGTAGGAGAACTAGGCTCATTATTGGATCATTCCGGACCTCATGCCGAAGCAGAAAAATATATTGCCAAAACCTTTAATGCAGATCGCAGCTATATTATCACCAACGGTACATCTACCGCTAATAAAGTAGTAGGAATGTATTCTGTTCCGGCTGGTAAAACAGTGCTGATTGACCGCAATTGTCATAAATCACTTACTCATTTATTGATGATGAGTGATATTGTACCTATTTATTTCAAACCTACCCGTAATGCTTATGGTTTGTTGGGAGGAATTCCTGAAAGTGAATTTACCGATGAGGTTATCAAACAGAAAATTGCTACGACACAAAACGCCAGCTGGCCGGTACATGCGGTGATCACTAATTCTACCTATGACGGTTTGTTTTACAATACCGATAAAATCAAACGAAATTTAAATGTAAAATCCATTCATTTTGATTCTGCTTGGGTGCCATATACCAATTTCAGCCCAATTTACCAAGGTAAAACCGGAATGGGAGGCATACAACTGGCGGATAAAGTGATCTATGAAACTCAATCCACTCATAAACTGCTGGCAGCATTTTCACAAGCTTCCATGATCCATATTAAAGGTAAGGTTGACGAAGAAGTTTTCAATGAGGCTTACATGATGCATACCTCTACTTCACCAAACTATGGAATTGTGGCATCTACTGAAGTTGCTGCGGCAATGATGAATGACAATATGGGAAAACGCTTGATCCAAGATTCCATTGAAAGAGCGGTCAAATTGAGAAAACTTATTCGTCAGTCGTATTTAACTAGCGATGATTGGTATTTTGATGTTTGGCAACCTGAGAATATTGATTGCATCGAATGTTGGGAGCTTGAACCAAATCAACCTTGGCACGGTTTCAAACAGATTGATGATGAACATATGTATTTAGATCCAATCAAAGTCACGCTATTAACCCCAGGTTTGAGCAAAGAAGGACAACTACAAGAAAGAGGTATTCCCGCCGTATTAGTGTCTAAATTCCTTGATAGTAAAGGGATCATTATTGAAAAAACAGGACCTTATAATTTATTAGTACTTATCAGTATCGGTGTTGACGATACTAAAGTAGTAAGTTTAGTACAAGGATTAAATGAGTTTAAAACTCTCTATGACCAAAATGTGCTTGTGAAAGATATCCTGCCTGAAGTGTATGCGGAGTCGCCGGAGTTTTATGAAAATATGAGGATCCAAACCTTAGCGCAAGGGATTCATCAATTAATTTATAAACATAATTTACCGGAACTAATGTACAAAGCTTTTGATATTTTACCGAAGATGGTAATGACGCCAAATAAAGCTTTTCAGCTAGAGTTGAGCGGTTCTGTGCAAGATTGCTATATCGAAGATATGGTTGGAAAAATTAACGCTAATATGATCTTGCCTTATCCTCCGGGCGTACCACTGGTTATGCCGGGTGAAATGATAACAGAGGAAAGTCGTCCGATTTTGGAATTCTTGTTAATGCTATGTGAAATAGGTACTCATTACCCAGGGTTTGCTACTGATATTCACGGTGCATATAAACAGGATGATGGGCGATATAAGGTGAAAATTATTGTTGAATAATCAGTTCATAGCTGTTTTATTTGCATAGATAAGAAATTACTCCCAATAAATACCCCACTTTGGTGGGGTATTTTTATGAAGAAATATTTCAAAAGTACGGTTTATCTTAAAAAGGTTTATGCTGTAATAATTTTTGCCCGTTTTCAATTATACATCTGGTTAAACGTTGGATAGATTCCGATTCTAAATTGTAACGATGCCAATACAGTTTTTTATGTTGCACCAATTTGGGTTCTAAATTTACAATTGCACCTGTCGCAAGTTCTTTTTCAATTTGTTGGCGAGAAACCATAGTGCAGGCTACATCTTGTAGAATTAGTGATATATAGGCTTCAGAAGAAGGAATAATATGGCTAATTAAATTGCCGGGACTCATACCATAATATTCTTGCAGGAATAAATTATGCTGATCAAATTCAGTAGAAAATGCCAGTACAGGTGCCTTTAATAGACTTTCTTGATTAACCCCGTGAGGGAAGAATTTATCTGCAAATTTTGGTGAAGACACAAAAATGTAATCTAAAGAGCCAATATAATCGCATTTGCCGTTAATGATCGGTTTTGAGTGCGTACTTACTGCTCCGACAACGTTGCCTGATAGCAGGCTGTTTAGCGTATAAGTTTCATCTTTTACATTAATATCAAGACGTAAAGACGGATCGGTAAGTATTTCATTAACAGCAGGTAAAAACCAAGTCGCAAGAGAGTCTGCATTAATGGAAATAGGGATTATTTCGATGTTGATGCCGCCATTATCAAAAATATCATGCTCAATTAATCGGACGTGATTAAGTAATTTCAACAACTTTTGTCCAAGAGCGGTCGGTTTTGGAGAGGCTGTACGCGTGACTAATAACTCACCAAACTCATTTTCTAGTTGCTTAATCCTTTGTGACACGGCAGACTGAGTAATGCCTAATTTATTTGAGGCTTTTTCAAATCCCTTCTCTTTAATAATAAGATCAAGTAAGTTCAAAGATTTATAATCAATATTCCTCATCTATTTACCTAATTGTGTTTGTTATTGACCTAATTATAAACCCGATTTCAAACTAGCTTCAATAAAGCGATCCAAATCACCGTCAAGTACGGCCTGTGTATTGCGATTTTCGATGCCAGTACGCAGATCTTTGATGCGCGAATCATCCAATACGTAAGAGCGAATTTGACTGCCCCAACCAATGTCCGATTTATTATCTTCCATAGCTTGTTTATCGGCATTTTTCTTTTGCAGCTCTAGTTCATACAATTTCGCTTTTAACTGCTTCATTGCCTGATCTTTATTTTTGTGTTGGGAACGATCATTTTGACATTGCACGACAATACCACTCGGAATATGGGTAATTCGCACCGCACTTTCGGTTTTATTGACGTGCTGGCCTCCGGCGCCGGAAGCTCGGTAAACATCAATACGTAAATCTGCCGGATTAATTTCAATATCAATATAGTCATTGACTTCAGGATAAACGAATACAGCACTAAAAGAAGTATGACGGCGGTTATTGGAGTCAAAAGGGCTTTTTCGCACTAAACGGTGAATGCCGGTTTCAGTGCGTAACCAACCAAAAGCATATTCACCGCTGATTTTGATGGTTGCAGATTTTAAACCTGCGACATCACCATCGGAAACTTCCATCAATTCCGTTTTAAAACCTTTGCTTTCCGCCCAGCGTAAATACATACGCAATAACATTTCTGTCCAATCTTGCGCTTCTGTACCGCCGGAGCCGGCTTGTAGATCGACATAACAATCAGATGCATCATGTTCTCCACTGAACATACGACGAAATTCTAATTGAGCCAGTTGTGTTTCAAGCGTTTCTAATTCTACTACGGCTTCGTTAAAGGTCTCTTCATCCTCAGCTTCTACGGCAAGCTCAAGTAATCCGTCCACATCTTCCAAGCCTTGTTCCAAATTTTTGATGGTATTCACCACTTGTTCAAGTGACACTCGTTCTTTCCCTAAGGCTTGTGCTTTATCTGGATCGTTCCACACCTCAGGTTGTTCTAATTCCGCATTGACTTCTTCTAAACGTTCGACTTTAGCGTCGAAGTCAAAGATACCCCCGAAGCACGGAAGTGCGATTGGAAAGATCTATGATTTTATTTTTTACGGGGTTTATTTCAAACATAATTAATTTGCTTTAACTGTAAAGTGGCGGATTATATGCTATTTTCTGATTTTTGGGTAGTGAGGCTTGCACAAATTAACAATCTCTTTATAATCCCAAGCTTTACTGTTTAGCAAATTTAGGTGTTTAGCAAACTTTAGGAATAAAAAAATGAAGAAAATTTTAACCGCACTTTTATGTGGAGTCGCAGTGAATGCGATGGCGGGTGATGCTGCAATTAAAAGCCAATTAAAAACATTGGGTGCCAAAAGTATTGATATAAAAGATTCTCCGGTTTCAGGGGTTAAAACTGTGGTAACCGACAAAGGCATTATTTATATCACAGAAGACGGAAAATATGCTTTCCAAGGTAAACTTTATAAATTAACAACTAAGGGGCCCGTGAATGTGTCAGGTAAGTTTTTAATGGATAAGCTTAATTCTTATAAAAATGAAATGATAGTTTATCCGGCAAAAAATGAAAAATATGTCGTTACCGTATTTATGGATATTACCTGCCACTACTGCCATTTGTTACATCAACAGTTAAAAGAATATAATGATCTTGGTATTACCGTGCGTTATTTAGCTTTCCCTCGCGGTGGCATGAGAAGTGAAACAGCAAAACAAATGGAAGCTATTTGGACTGCCAAGGCTCCTGTTTTTGCTTTAAACGAAGCTGAAAGCGGTAGACTGCCGAAGGAAGTTAAAACGCCTAATATTGTGAAAAAACACTATGAGTTAGGTATTCAGTTCGGCGTAACCGGCACACCGAGTGTTATTACCTCAAGCGGTGAGATAATCGGCGGATATTTAAAACCGGCAGATTTATTAGCTGCGCTGAAAGAAAGCAAGTAATAATTTTTATTGAATAAAAACAATGTTGTATTTTATAAAAGAGCTGTTGGTTTAACAGCTCTTTACTTATGAATGAATTACTCGTGAACAAACACATAAAACGCCGTAAAATTCCAACCGGAGGTTCTGTTTCCGAACATCCTTTATTGGATCGCCTTTATCGTGCCCGTCATATTAAAAACAGACAAGAATTAGACCGCACTTTAAAATCTATGTTAAATCCGAATCAACTTTATGGCATTACTCAAGCTGTAGCATTGTTGGTATCGGCTTATCAAACCCAACAAAAAATTGTCATTGTTGGGGATTTTGATGCAGACGGAGCAACAAGTACGGCATTGACGATATTGGCGCTTCGTCAGCTTGGTTTTACGAATATTGATTATTTGTTGCCAAATCGCTTTGAACAAGGCTATGGATTGAGTATTCCTGTGGCTGAAATGGCGATTGAAAAAGGTGTGCAATTACTCATGACAGTGGATAATGGCGTATCTTCTTTTGAAGGAATTGCTTTTTTGAAAGAAAAAGGTATTCGGGTTTTAGTGACAGATCATCATCTACCTCCGGATACACTGCCTCCGGCTGATGCTATTGTGAACCCTAACTTAAATCAATGTGATTTTCCTTCAAAATCCTTGGCAGGCGTAGGGGTAGCATTTTATTTGATGTTGGCGGTGCGGGCGAAATTTCGAGAGTTAGGTATTTTTACGGCGGAAAACCAACCTAATTTTACGGAACTGCTTGATCTGGTAGCACTGGGTACGATTGCTGATCTCGTGCCGCTTGATCAGAATAATCGCATTTTAGCCTATCAAGGTTTAATGCGCATTCGTGCTAAATATTGCCGACCTGGGATTATCGCCTTAGCAGAAGTAGCGAATCGTAATGTTGAGCAGTTTTCAGCAAGCGATCTTGGCTTTTCTATTGGACCGCGTTTAAATGCGGCCGGGCGATTGGATAATATGTCTCTTGGCGTGGAATTGTTACTTGCGGAAGATATGCAAACTGCACGTGAACTCGCTTTGGAACTTGATCAACTTAATCAAACGCGCAAAGAAATTGAGGCGGGGATGAAACTTGAGGCACTGGAAATTTGCCGAAATCTAACCGCACTTTTCAGTGCATTGCCAACAGGTATCGTGCTTTATCAAGCGGATTGGCATCAAGGTGTGTTAGGGCTCGTTTCGTCTCGCATTAAAGACCAGTACCATCGTCCGGTTATTGCTTTTGCGCAAGATAAAAAAGGAGTATTGAAAGGTTCTGCCCGCTCTATTGAAGGAATACATATCCGCGACCTATTAGAACGAATTCATTCTCAATATCCCGATATAATCTTAAAATTTGGCGGACATGCAATGGCGGCAGGTTTAAGCATTCGTGAAGAATGTTTTAGCCAATTTCAACAAATTTTTAATCAAACAGTGTTAGATTGGTTGGATGAAGCGCATTTAAAAGGCATAATTTGGACAGACGGCGAATTAGGAACGAATGAATTTACTCTTGAAACGGCTGAATTGTTAAAAAATGGTGGCCCTTGGGGGCCGGCATTTGCTGAACCTTGTTTTGACGGTGAATTTAAAATTTTGGATCAACGCGCAATTGGACAAGGGCAAAACCATTTAAAAATGTTGGTAGAACCGAAACAAGGCGGTCCGCTTTTAGATGCTGTTGCCTTTAATGTTGATACCCGATTATATCCCGATTTATCTATTAAATGGGCCCGTTTAGCCTATAAATTAGACATAAATGAATTTCGAGGTAATCGTAACATACAATTATTAGTAGAGCATATTGAACCCATAGATGAGTAAAATAAGAAAGTGGCGATGGGGAAATCTTGCGTTATTCGGTATTGCAACGCAATTTGCTTTCGCAGAAATGAATCCAAAAGATTTTTCTATACAAAATCAACCGCACTTGCCTTCTGCAAATACATTAAGATTTGAAGACGGGCGCGATTATTTTTCCTATAAAGAACCGGTGGTTCATCCTTTGCGTGCAGATAAGAAAATCCGTATCCAATTCTTTTTTGATTATGATTGTCGAGTGTGTTCGTCCGCACAAGATATTTTAGAGTTTTATAGCCAAATGCGTCCTGATAAAATTGTTTTGGAACAATATCCGGTGGCAACCATTGAAAATCAATTTAGTGCGAAGGTGTTCTACACATTGAAAGCATTAAAGGCAGGGGAATTATCTGATTCATTATTGTTTGAAACGGCAGAGAAATCACGTTATGTCGAACTGGCATCACCGGCAAAAATGCTAAAATGGGCAGAGCAGCAGGGACTTGATAAACAAATCTTTGCAAAAACCGAAAACTCTTCGGATATAAAAGAAAAAGTAAAAGATTCTATTGAATTGACCGAAGAATATGGTGTTTTTACTTATCCCTATGTGGTGATTGGAGGGAAATACGTACTGACGGCGAGTACGCTTTATAACGATGATTATAGTGTGGCCGTATTAGATTATTTAGTGAGTAAATTGGAAAAGGAGAGAGAAAAATGAAAATAGGCATTGTTGGTGCAATGGCGCAAGAAGTCGAAATTCTGAAAGGTTTAATGGCGGATAAAATCGAAACAAGAGTAGCAAGTGCGGTCATTTTTGAGGGAAAAATTAATGGAAAATCCGTTGCTTTGTTGCAATCAGGTATCGGTAAAGTCGCTGCTGCAATCGGAACTACCGCCTTACTACAGTTGGCAAAACCGGATATTGTGATCAATACGGGCTCAGCCGGTGGGGTAGCTAAAGGATTAAAAGTAGGAGATATTGTCATTTCCGATGAAACCCGCTATCACGATGTGGATGTTACGGCATTCGGCTATGAAAAAGGTCAACTTCCGGCTAATCCCGCGACATTTTTGTCTGATAAGAAATTAGCGGATCTTGCCCAAAAAGTTGCTGAAGCACAGGGACAATCGGTAAAACACGGGTTAATTTGTTCCGGCGATAGCTTTATTAATAGTGAAGATAAAATTGCTGAAATTAAAGCGGATTTCCCTCATGTAACAGCGGTCGAAATGGAGGCAACGGCAATCGCCCAAGTATGTTATGCATTTAATGTACCCTTTGTGGTTGTTCGTGCGATTTCTGATGGCGGCGATGGGGAAGCAAGCCTGTCTTTTGAAGAGTTTTTACCGCTTGCGGCGAAGCAATCTTCAGCGTTGGTTTTAGGCATGTTAGACAAATTATAGGATTTCTTATGGGAATAATTATTACCGTTGATGGCCCAAGTGGTGCGGGAAAAGGTACATTATGCTACGCGTTAGCGGAAAAATTAGGCTATGCCTTGTTAGATAGCGGGGCGATTTATCGTGTTACGGCGTTGGCGGCGATGAAAAGTGCGGTCAATTTATCCGATGAATTTGCTTTGGCGGAATTAGCACGTAATTTGGATATTCAATTTATTCCGCGAGATGGGGAAGTAAATATTTTATTAAATGGCGAGAATGTAAGCCATTTACTTCGTACTCAAGAAACGGCGGATGCCGCATCAAAAATTGCCGTTTTTCCACAGGTTAGAGAGGCATTACTGCAACTTCAACGAGATTTTGCCAAAAATAATAACCTTATTGCTGACGGGCGTGATATGGGAACGGTGGTATTTCCGACTGCTCAGGTGAAACTCTTTTTAGACGCAAGTGCCGAAGAACGCGCAAAAAGGCGCTATAAACAGTTGCAAAGCAAGGGAATTAGTGGTAACTTTGCACAGATTTTGGCCGAGATAAAGGAACGAGATTTTCGTGATAGAAATCGTGAAGTCGCTCCGCTTAGACCGGCTGAAGATGCGTTGTTACTTGATAGTACAACATTGAGTATTGATGAAGTGATTGCTCAAGCGATGGCTTACATTCAACAACGTAAAAATACTTAACTTTGTTTATTCAAGGATGAATAAACGTTTATTTTCAACCCCACATCTTATGGATAAAATGTGGATGTTATCAACTTTTAAAGAAGATTATTTATATGTCAGAATCTTTTGCTCAACTCTTTGAAGAATCATTAAAAGGCCTTGAAACCCGTCAAGGTTCAATCGTTAGCGGTACTGTAGTAGCTATCCAAAAAGGTTTCGTCCTTGTTGATGCCGGTTTAAAATCTGAATCTGCAATTCCCGTTGCTGAGTTCCTAAATGCACAAGGTGAACTTGAAGTTCAAGTCGGCGACACGGTAAATGTTGCATTAGATGCAGTTGAAGATGGCTTCGGTGAGACTAAGCTTTCTCGTGAGAAAGCGGTTCGTCACGAATCTTGGATTGAATTAGAAAAAGCTTATGAAGAAAAAGCGACTGTTATCGGTTTAATCAACGGTAAAGTAAAAGGCGGTTTCACAGTTGAGCTAAACGGTGTTCGTGCATTCTTACCTGGTTCTTTAGTTGATACTCGTCCTGCACGGGATGCAGATCACTTATTAGGTAAAGAATTAGAATTCAAAGTGATCAAATTAGATCAAAAACGTAATAACGTTGTTGTTTCTCGTCGAGCAGTGATTGAGTCAGAAAATAGCCAAGAACGTGAACAAGTGTTAGAAAACCTTGTTGAAGGTTCGGAAGTTAAAGGTATTGTTAAAAACTTAACTGATTACGGCGCATTCGTTGATTTAGGCGGTGTTGACGGTTTACTACACATCACGGATATGGCTTGGAAACGTGTGAAACACCCAAGCGAAATTGTGAATGTCGGTGATGAAGTAACCGTTAAAGTATTGAAGTTCGATAAGGATCGTACTCGTGTCTCTTTAGGCTTAAAACAATTAGGTCAAGATCCATGGGTTGCTATCGCTGAAAATCATCCGGTAAATAGCAAATTAACCGGTAAAGTAACTAATTTGACTGACTATGGTTGTTTTGTTGAGATCTTAGATGGTGTTGAAGGCTTAGTTCACGTTTCTGAAATGGATTGGACTAATAAAAACATTCATCCGTCCAAAGTGGTGAGTTTAGGCGATGTTGTTGAAGTAATGGTATTAGAAATTGACGAAGAGCGTCGTCGTATTTCTTTAGGCTTAAAACAATGTAAACCTAACCCGTGGACTCAGTTTGCTGAAACTCATAATAAAGGCGACAAAGTAACCGGTAAAATTAAATCTATCACTGATTTCGGTATCTTTATCGGTCTTGAAGGTGGGATCGATGGTTTAGTTCATTTATCTGATATTTCTTGGAACGTATCCGGTGAAGAAGCCGTTCGTAACTACAAAAAAGGTGACGAGGTTTCAGCAGTGGTATTAGCAGTAGATGCAGTTAAGGAGCGTATCTCTTTAGGCATCAAACAGCTTGAAGAAGATCCGTTTAATAATTTCATCGCAATCAATAAAAAAGGTGCGGTAGTTTCTGCAACTGTGGTTGAAGCTGATGCAAAAGGTGCTAAAGTAGAATTAGTAGGCGGAGCTGAAGGTTATATTCGTGCTACTGATCTTACTGATGAAGTTGTGGCAGGCGATGTCGTTGAAGCAAAATACACTGGTGTAGATCGTAAAGCCCGTATTGTTCATTTATCTGTAAAAGCAAAAGCTCAAGCAGAAGAAGCTGCGGCAGTCGCAAGCGTGAATAATAAACAAGAAGAAGTTACTATTCCGAATGCAATGGCTGAAGCTTTTAAAGCAGCTAAAGGTGAGTAATTAATTTATTCTGTCAGGCTGGGCTTATCCCAGCCTTCTTTTTCTTCAAGTTTTATTGATAATTC